>DATNQI010000099.1 GCA_036704125.1 Pantanalinema sp.
TGAAGCTGGAGGTACTCGAAGGCGGCACGGCGCTGTCCGAGGCGATGACGGCCCTGCCGTCGGCGGCTCGGGTGGCTTAAACGGGAACCAGGAAAACCATGGCGACCGGATTTACACCACTAGCTGGGACTTGACCAACCGATTTGCTGTCCACTCGGGAATTGAGGCAGCTCTTCCGGTCTTCCGTCTGAATTGGTGGGTCAATAAAAGTTGGGTATCCGACCAGCATACCCAGTCTTACAGGAGAAAAGCTGGATACCTCACTTGAATACCCAACCTTTCTAAGGTAGGGTGGGGTAAATGGCTAAGACAGCCAACCTTTCTTCGTGGGGGCAGCCATGCCAATTTTAGCTAAACGACGCTGGGAGCCGGACCTCTCATTTGCCAGGAATCGAGCAGATTCCAGAAGCTTCGATTACGAAGCCTACATTCCTGATCCAATCGCATCCTGGACGTTCGACCTGCCCTTCAACTTGGCGGAGGAACTGGTCGCTACCAGCACAGCAGTTACCGAACTCCAAGGCCTCTCCACTTTCACGGGCTTGGAGTCCCTGAGTAGGCAGTTGCTCCGCGTTGAAAGCATAGGTTCCTCACGTATCGAGGGGCTGATCCTATCCCAGCGCCGCCTGGCCAGAGCCATGCTGGATCCCGATGCCGAAACTGAAACGGCGCGAGCCGTAGCAGGCAACATCCATGCGATGGAGGCAGCGATACGTCTGGCATCCGATGGGCGCGAGATCCAAATCGATGACCTGCTGACCATTCATTCAAAACTGCTCGAAAGGACCCGAGACGCTGAAATAGCAGGGCGACTACGAGACAGGCAGAACTGGATAGGCGGCAGCGATTGGAGCCCACAGGACGCGGAATTCATTCCTCCACCCGAAACGGAAGTCGAGCGCCTGCTAGAGGATCTTTGCATCTTCTTGCAGCGTGACGACATTCCCCCGATCATCCAGGCGGCGATCGCCCATGCACAATTCGAGACCATCCATCCTTTCATCGACGGCAACGGGCGGGTAGGACGCGCCCTGATCCACATCGTCCTTCGGCACCGTGGGGTGACACCAGCAGTCGTACCGCCAATCAGCCTCGTGCTCGCAACCAATGCTCAACGCTACATCGAAGGGCTGACGGCCTATCGGTCAGGTAACTTCCTGGATTGGTGCCTATTCTTCACTCGCGCCCTCTTCTCAGCAACTGAACAAGCAAAACATCTCAATGAGCACCTTGCCGCCCTGCAAGATGAGTGGCGCCGTACACTCGGCCGTCCGCGTAGGCACTCTGCGGCCGAGCGGCTAATTCAAGCTTTGCCTGCCCAACCCGTGCTCGACTTCAGATCCGCAACCAGCCTCGTCGGAGGAAGCGAAGAAGCCGTAAGAAAAGCATTGAACGAACTGGAGGCGAATGGCGTATTAGCTTGCGTGACGGTAGGCAAAAAGAAAAACCGCATTTGGGAGGCTCGCGAACTACTGACGCTTGTTGACCACTTCGAGTGGCAGCTCGCCACGCCAACACGTTTAGGGGCTCCTCGACGGCCGTCACCACAAAGGCCAGAGGATCGGGGGTAAAAAGCGCCTGGATCGAAATCGCACAGGTCTATTTTTCTGCGAAACTCCTGCGAAACAACTCGCCAAATCTGACCCAATTTCGCAAGATCTCAGAAAACATCAATAAGGCCCAGGACCCTCTCGCAGAGCGCCTCTTGACACTTCAGCTCAACTCACCTAAACTGACCAAAAGTAGCCTTTCAGTCCGTCCCAAGGAGAATGTCGGGAGTTCGAGTCTCTCCGGGGGCGCAAAGCTCAAACTCAGGCCAGAAGCTGATTCTGGCCTGAGTTTCTTTTTGCCTTTTTTCGCCCGATCGGCCCTCTTGCTCAACTCCCGATCAACAACTCAGCCGAACGGCCCTCCACCATGCTCACGTTCACCGCTTGGCGGCCCTCCCTCCGTAGAGCAAGCCTTGCAGGCCGCTCGCCACTTCCCCCTGCAAGCCCGGAAGGACTTGAGAGTACGCGTCCAGACCATAGCAACTTCGCCCCCATTGCCTCGCATGCGAGGAGCCTTGAAAGCAGGGATGCAACCTTATTCAGGAGGTAATTCCCTACCAACCGCTAATGCGCGAAAGCCGCGAACAGAGGCACCAGAAAGAGGGGTAACAGCAAGGCGGGTAAGAAGCTCGCGATTGGCATCCTCTTGATGTCCAGCAGTTGAACCGCCAAGGCAAGCAAGATCAAGCCACCGGTCGCCGAAACCTCGGCCACCACCTGCGGGGTGAGAAACGGCTGGACCAGACCCGCCGAGAGCGTCAGGCCACCTTGGACAAGCAAGATGGTGACGGCCGAGAGGCCTACCCCCCATCCGAACGTCGAAGCAAACGCGATGGCGGCCACACCGTCCAGTGCCGACTTCAAGGCAAAGATCTTGAAGGTTCCTTTCAATCCCTCTTCGAGGGCCCCGAGCACGGTCATGGCCCCTACGCAGAACAGCAGGCTGGTCGCGATGAAGCCCTCGGTGAATTGCCCCTTTCCACCGGAGAGGCGCTGCCCAAGGGCATTTAACCGTTCTTCGAGCTTCAAGGCCTCGCCGATCAGGCCACCGATGAGCAGTGAGAGCATTGGGATCAATAGCTGCTCGGTCTTGAGAGCCATCTGTACTCCGAGCAATCCGTCGACGAGTCCAAGGGCCATGAAGGCCGTCGTTTTCATGCGCTCGGTGATGCGAGCGCCAATCAGCACACCGAGTCCGGTCCCCAGGGTGACCGTTGTCATGTTCAGCAGAGTCCCCCTCAAAGCCTTACCTTTCTTGCGCCAAGTCGCGTCCAGCCTTCACTCTATAGCGTTCTCGGATTTCGTAAAAGCGGGCCCGTCAAACCTCGACGTGATCGACGGGGCGGGAACGACGCTACCCGAGGCGCTGACGGCCCTGGCATCGTCAGATCGGGTGGTCTAACACAGAGGTGAGGAATGGCCGGCGGTCGGAAATATACCACAATAATGGACTCGACCAACTTTGGGTTCTGCCTCAGCGGCGGGTCGAGAGACTTGCTGCGGGGGGGCCACTGAATATCGTGCGATCAGTCCATTCGCGCGGGGGACGCCGCCAGTACCTTCTCGCGCATGAACTGCACGAACTTGTCGGCTTCCTCGTAATGAGGGACGTGAGCGGAGTTTTCAAAGACCACCAATTCCTTGCGCGGGGCATGGAGGGCCTGGAAATAGGACTCGACGTGCGAGAGTGGAATGTTCCAGTCGTGGCGTCCGGACACGAAGAAGACCGGCATCTTCAGCTCTGGGACCGAGCGGGTCAAGTCGACCTGCATGGCCTCGGGCCACACGGTCTCCATGCTGAACATCAGCCCCTTCATGAAGTTCCACTTCTCCAGGAGCGAGTACTCACCCGACCAGAGCAGGGCATCCAGCATCAACCCCATGTTGTCCCGGCCGTAGAGGATCCCGCCCGACCTGAGGAGCCAGCTCTTCTGCGTACCGACCTTGTCCATTGCCTTGGGCCCCGTGAAGGGCGGAGGCCCGATCTCTTCGAGCTCTCGGATGGCGTCCTTGTTTTCGGTCCGCTTCGCCCAGTCGAGCACCAGATGATACGAGGCGCGCTCGCGCGCGATGCCGTCCGTCCACTGCGAGACGCCGACGTACGCGTGCACGAGCTCCGGATAGCGCTGGGCGAGGAGCGTGCCTGTGATGGTGCCCCAGGAGTTGGCGACCAGATAAACCTTGGGGGTGTTGAAACGCTCCCTCAGCTTCAGGACCAGCTCGTGCGCATCGGCGACGAACTGCTCCTGGGTCATGCTCTCTCGGGGGATCCGGTCGGAATAGGACTTGCCCGCGCCGCGCTGGTCATAGGTCACGACGACGAAGTCGTCCTCCAGGGGCGCGAAGTAGCGCCTGACCGCGCTCATCTCGGCCCCGCCGGGTCCGCCGTGAATGAACAGCATCACGGGCTTCGAGGTATCCTTGCCGCGGAGCAACACCCACTGCTTGACCCCACCTAGCCTCGTCTCCTCGAGCGAGGCGATGCTCTCGGGGAGCGGTGCCGTGTTCCGGTACTGCGAGGTATGGGCACAGCCGCTCAGGATGGCGAGCAGGGGCAGCATGGCGACGATGCGTTTCACGTTCACTTCTTCTTCCCTTCGGTCTAGCCTCGAAGCGCCTCGCGCTGGACGGACACGGGGGTCAGCCCCATGTCCCGCACCAGTGACAGCACGCGAATGCGATAGGCCACAGGAGCGTCCATGGCACCTGTGTTGCGCTCGGTTGAGGATGTGCCAACCCTACCCGAGGGCCAGGGCGTAGCGCATCCTACTAAAGTCGTATTTCGAGGGAGTAGCGATGCTCAGAGGAAGCCCATGGCACGGGCGCGAGCGTCGCAGTCGTGACCGAGAAAGCCTGCAGTAGAGTACGGCCTGCCGCCAAGGCATCGGCCGCGACCTGCTCGAGGATCGCAAGGCCGGTGGTGGGGTGCCCAAGCGCTAGTTTTCGGGGGGCAGGTCACGGGCATATAAAATCTAACGCCTGAGTGATCCTGACCGGGGGTCAGGTCAATCGGCTACGATGCGGCAGAGAGGAACCAGCAGTGCCCAAAAAAGCAAAGACAACCCCGACTCCGGCCCCGGCAACCCAGGCTCTCGAGCCGCCCAAGGTGGAAAAGCCTCTGCGCTTCTTGTGCATCGCAGGGATGGTTTCCGGTCGCCCTTTCATGAAGCAGGCCGCTGCCATGGGGCACAAGGTGATCGTCCTCACGAGCGAGAAAGGCCTCAAGCAGGATTGGCCGCGCGAGATCCTCGAGGATGTCATCGCCGTCAAGAACTTCGATGACGAGACCGAGGTCAAGAACACCATCAGTTACATCTCCCAGCGTCGCAAGATCGACCGCATCGTCCCGATGGGTGACTGGGAAGTGGAAATGAGCTGCTTCCTGCGGGAGCACATGCGCCTGCCCGGCATGGGCGAAAGCACCATGCGCTATTTCCGGGACAAGCTCGCCATGCGCATGAAGGCCCAGGAGGACGGCATCGCGGTCCCTGAGTTCGTTCACATCCTCAACCACGACGATGTCCACGACTACATGCAGCGCGTGCCGGCGCCCTGGATCATCAAGCCGCGTCTCGCGGCGGCTTCCATGGGCATCAAGGTGCTGCGCAATGACCAGGAGGTCTGGAAGAAGATCATGGAGCTGGGCGACAAGCAGTCCGGCTACTTGCTCGAAAAGTACACCCCCGGGGATGTCTATCACGTGGATTCGGTCGTCTCGGAGCGCGAGGTGCTCTTTGGATCCGTCTCCAAGTACGGCACCCCGATGCTCGACCTCAACGTGAAGGGCGGGGTGTTCACGACCCGGCTCATCGATCGCAAGAGCCCGGACTGGAAGGCCCTGCAGGAGCTCAACAAGGAAGTCATCACGAGCCTCGGCCTGGTGCGCGGGGTCACGCACATCGAGTACATCAAGAGCAAGGAAGACGGGAAGTTCTACTTCCTGGAAGCGGCCGCCCGCGTCGGAGCCGCCAAGATCCCCGATGTGGCGTGGACGGCCACGGACATTTGCCTGTGGTTCGAGTGGGCCAAGATCGAGACCTTCGGTCCCAAGTACCAGCTGGCGCCCTTCCATGAAGGTTATGCCGGCGCCATCATTTGCCTGGCGAAGGAGCAGTGGCCGGATCTCAGTTCCTTCGACGCCCCGGAGGTGACGTGGCGTCAGAAGAAGGAATGGCACGCCGGGGTCATCGTCCGATCGGACGATCCGGACCGGGTGGAGGAGCTGGTCAATGAGTATGCCCGACGCTTCGCTCAGGAGCTGATGGCTCACGCGCCGGCCAAGGAGCACCAGGACGCGACGGTTTAGCGCCGCGAGATTGGCGGGTCCCGCGAAGTTCGCGGGACCCGTTGTTGTGCCCCCATCAGGGAGGAGCGCTTGATCAGCCGAAGACCCGCCGGAGCCTGGCTCCGGCGGGTCTTCGGTCGTGGGGTGGGTGGGTTAGACCGTGACGGTCTCGGCCAGGTCCCGGAACTCCGCGATCTGATCGAAGTTCATGTAGCGGTAGATCTCGCCGGCCTTGGCGTTCACCGCCTTGACCTGCTCCAGGTACTCGCTCGGGGTCGGGATCTTGCCCATCAGGGCGCAAACCGCCGCAAGCTCCGCCGAGCCGAGGTAGACCCGGGTGTCGATCCCCAGACGGTTCGGGAAGTTGCGGGTCGAGGTCGACATGGCGGTGCTGCCCTTCTTGATCTGCGCCTGGTTACCCATGCACAGGGAGCAGCCGGGGGTTTCCATGCGGGCGCCGGACTTGCCGAGCACCGAGTAGTAGCCCTCCTCGTTGAGGATCTTGGCGTCCATCTTGGTGGGCGGGGCGATCCACAGCCGGGTCGGGATGTCGGACTTGCCTTCGAGCACCTTCCCGGCGGCGCGGAAGTGACCGATGTTGGTCATGCACGAGCCGATGAAGACCTCGTCGATCGTGTCGCCGGCGACCTCGGAGAGCAGCTTGACGTCGTCCGGATCGTTGGGGCAGGCGACGATCGGCTCCTTGATCGCGGTCATGTCGATCTCGATCACCGCGGCGTACTCGGCGTCACGGTCGGCCTCGAGGAGCTTGGGCTCGGCGATCCAGGCCTCCATGGCCTTGATGCGGCGGCTGAGGGTGCGGGCATCCTCGTAGCCGTTGGCGATCATCCACTTCATCAGGGTGATGTTCGAGCGCATGTACTCGACGATGGGCTCCGGGTTGAGCTGGACCACGCAGGCCGCAGCCGAGCGCTCGGCCGAGGCGTCCGTGAGCTCGAAGGCCTGCTCCACCTTGAGGTCGGGCAGCCCCTCGATCTCGAGGATCCGGCCCGAGAAGATGTTGCGCTTGCCCTTCTTCTCGACGGTCAACAGGCCCGCTTTGATCGCGTAGAACGGGATGGCGTTGACCAGGTCACGCAGGGTGACGCCGGGCTGCATCTGGCCCTTGAAGCGCACGAGCACGGACTCGGGCATGTCGAGCGGCATGACGCCGGTAGCCGCGGCGAAGGCGACCAGACCCGAGCCGGCCGGGAACGAGATACCGATGGGGAAGCGGGTGTGCGAGTCGCCGCCGGTGCCCACCGTGTCGGGCAAAAGCAGGCGGTTGAGCCACGAGTGGATGACCCCGTCGCCAGGCCGCAGCGAGACGCCGCCGCGGGTGGTGATGAAGGCGGGCAGCTCGTGGTGCATCTTCACGTCCACCAGCTTGGGGTAAGCCGCGGTGTGGCAGAAGGACTGCATGACCATGTCGGCCGAGAAGCCGAGGCAGGCCAGATCCTTGAGCTCGTCGCGGGTCATGGGGCCGGTGGTGTCCTGGGAGCCGACGGTGGTCATCGCGGGCTCGCAGTAGGTGCCCGGCCGGATGCCCTGATTTTCGGGCAGCCCGCAGGCGCGGCCCACCATCTTCTGGGCCAGGGTGAAGCCCTTGCTGGTCTGCTCGGGGAACTGCGGCAGGCGGAAGAGCGTGGAGGGCGCCAGGCCGAGCGCCTCGCGGGCCTTGGCGGTGAGGCCGCGGCCGATGATCAAGGAGATGCGGCCACCGGCGCGAACCTCGTCGAGGATCACGGGGGTCTTGAACTGGGACTCGGCGATCACGGCGCCATTCTTGAGCGCCTTGACCTTGGCGGTGGCATGGTCGACCTGGAGCTCGATCTCGTCGCCCATGTCCATCTGAGAGACGTCGAGCTCGACGGGCAGGGCGCCGGCGTCTTCCATGGTGTTGAAGAAGATCGGGGCGATCTTGCCGCCGATGCAGACGCCGCCGAAGCGCTTGTTGGGGACGAAGGGAATGTCCTCGCCCGTGAACCAGAGCACCGAGTTGGTGGCGGACTTTCGGCTGGAGCCGGTGCCGACCACGTCGCCGACGTAGGCCACGAGGTTGCCCTTGGCCTTCAGGGCCTCGAGCTGCTTGACGGGACCGCGGGCGCCGGGCTCCTCGGGCTCGATGCCCGGCCGGGGATTCTTGAGCATGGCCAGGGCGTGAAGGGGGATGTCGGGGCGCGACCAGGCGTCAGGAGCCGGCGAGAGGTCGTCGGTGTTGGTCTCGCCGGTGACCTTGAAGACGGTCAGCTTGAGCGAGCTGGGGACCTCGGGGCGCGAGGTGAACCACTCGCCGTCGGCCCAGCTCTGGATCACGGCCTTGGCATGGGGGTTGCCCTTGTCGGCCAGGTCCTTGACGTCGTGGAAGTAGTCGAAGACCAGCAGGGTTTTCTTCAGGGCTTCCGCGGCGGTCGCGCCGTGGGGGCCCTCGAGGGCCGCGATCAGCGGCTGGACGTTGAAGCCGCCCAGCATGGTACCCAGCAGCTCGATGGCCTTCTCGCGGGAGATCAGGGCGCAGGTCGTCTCGCCGGAAGCGAGCTGGGCCAGGAAGGTGGCCTTGACCCGGGCGGCGTCATCGACCCCCGCCGGAACCCGGTAGGTCAGAAGCTCGACGAGGAAAGCCTCCTCGCCTCGCGGCGGATTCTGGATCAGGGTGACCAGCTCGCTGGTCTGCTGTGCGGTCAGGGGGAGCGGGGGAATCCCCAGTGCAGCACGTTCGGCGACGTGCTGACGATAGGCTTCGAGCATGTGGCGTCCTCTCGAGGTTGGGGGGTAGAGACGATCGGTGTGGCGCGCTTCCGAGGCGGGAAGCAGCCACGTCAATTATATTATAGGCCTTTTCAGCGCCTGCGGGCGGCGCCAGGACAGATCCCTCAAGGGGAAGGGCGAGGAGCGCCGAGGACGCGTGAAGATCCCCCTGGCTCAGCGGATGATCCGGATCGCCGCCATGCCCTCGTCCAGGCTCGGGGGATTGAGCTGAAGGCGGTGCGCCATCTTGCGGATGACGCTTTCATCGACCGGCTTGGATCGCGTCTTGTTGCGTGAAAGGCACGTTTCGAGGCTGACGTCGAAGAGGAGAACCTCGACGTGATAGCCGAGGCTCCTGAGCAGCGCGATCAGGTTGCGGCGGTTCCGGCGGACGGTGTTGGTGTCGGAGATGACGACGTCTTTTCCCATCCGGGCGGCCCGGCGGATCCGGCGCTCGTGCTCACGGTTGATCCAGCCTTCGCGAGAGAAGTCCTCGTAGGAGCCCGTGAGCTCCAGGCGGAGGTTGTCCCGGTTGATCTCCTCGTAGCCTTCCAGGGTGGCGGCAACAGCCGTGGTCTTCCCGCAGCCTGGAATGCCGACCATGACGATCGCCTTCATGGGCCTTTTCTCCTCATCGTCAGCATATCATCGCGCCCGACGAGGGGCCCCCGAAGGCAGCGGATCGTGTCGATCAGGCCTTCTTCAGGAAGCAGGTCTTGAGAACGAGGGTCGACTTTCCTTCGCGGACCTCGATCTCCTCGGTCTTGGAGGTGAGGTGGATCTTCTTGAAGACCTGGCCCCGCTTCAGGGTGGTGGAAGAGCCTTTCAGCTTGAGGTCCTTGATGAGCAGGACCGAGTCTCCTTCGCTGAGGATGTTGCCGTTGCTGTCTTTGGTTTCCATGATGAAAGTTCCTGATAATTGCGCGTTTGAGGCTGCAAGGGGCTCGACTCACCCATCATATCGCTCCGCGCGATCGCCTGTCCATCGCGATCCGAGGCATGGAACGAGCGACGGACATCTCGTGGTAGCATGCGGCTCCATCGAAAGGAGCCCGCCCATGCCTCAGCCTTCGCGTCTTGCCACCATGCTGGAAGCCTCGCTCGTCGCCGATTCCCTGGCGCTTCCCGCCCACTGGATCTACGAGCCCGCGGCGATCGCCCGCGCCTTCGGCCGCGTCGAGGAGCTCCTGGCGCCCCCCGCGACCAGCTACCACGCGGGGCGCAGCGCCGGCGCCCAGACCCACTACGGCGATCAGGCCCTCACCCTGATGGACTCCCTGACACCCGGCGAGGGCTTCGACGCGGACGCTTTCGATGCGCGGTGGCGCGCCATGTGGACCGACTACCCCGGCTACCGCGACGGGGCCACCAGGACCACCCTGGCCAACCTGGAGGCAGGGATTCCGGCCCAGGAGGCGGGCTCGCCTTCCTCGGACCTCGGCGGGGCGAGCCGCATCGCACCCCTGCTCGTGGCCATGGCCGATTCGCCCGACGAGGCCGTCGTGGAGGCGGCCCGCGCCCAGACGGCGCTGACGCATCGCGACGTGGCGGCCTCGGACGCGGCGGCCTTTCTGGTGCGCGCGACGCGCGCGGTGCTCGACGGCGCGAGCGTGCCCGACGCCCTCCAGGCCGCGGCGCAGGCGGAATACCACTTGCTGAGCGTGGCCTCGCACCTCGAGGCCGCGCGCGCCGCGCTGCAAGCGGGGAGCACCGAGGCCGTCCAGGCCCTCGGGCCCGCTTGCGGCGTGGAGGGCGCCTTTCCTGCCATGCTCGCCCTCGCGCTGGCCCATCCCGGCGACCTCGAAGGGGCCCTCATCGCGAACGTGATGGCCGGAGGCGATTCGGCGGCGCGCGGCCTCGGCCTCGGGATGATCCTGGGCGCGGCGCCCGGGGCGGTGGTGCCCGCGCGCTGGCAGAAGGCATGGCTTGCGCGTCCGCGGGTGGAGGCCTTCCTGCGCGCCCAGGCGAGGCGCTAGTATCAAGATTTCTTCACACCGATACCAGCCAAGCTTGGGTATATTGCCGATTGATGAAACCAAAAACGGATGAAGCGTCGGCTGATACCATCGAGCGTCACTCGCTGATCACGGCGGCCCTGCGGCAGATGGCCCTGCGCGTCGGGATCGTCGTGCTGCTCGCCAGCGCGTTCGGCTACACCCAGGTGGCAGGCCAGCGCGAAGGGAGCGTCAAGCTCGAGCTCGAGCAGTTCGTCACCGAGCGATCGCGCAGCGAGAGCCAGTGGTTCCAGTTCATCGTCGCCAAGCAGCACCAGTGGCGGGATGACTTTCTGGCGCGCTACCGCCGCGAGCCGGACCGGAAGAAGGTCGCCGACTTCGAGCGGATCTTCGAGGTCGCGCCCGACGGCACCCAGCGCATCCGGGCCCCCTTCTTCGGCGGGACGCGCGAGGCCGGCGGGCTGCCCACGCGGCACGTCTCGGCCTTCGCCGAGTCGAACGTCGCCCCGAGCCAGGAATTCAGCCATCGCAAGCTCGCCGCCTTCGAGCTGCTCGGGCAGTTCGGCCAGGTGCTCGCCGGTGGGCGCGAGGCCAGCCTCTCGGCGGGGGCGCCCCCCTTCCTCAACCTCTACTTCCTGGCCCCCGAGAAGAGCCTGCTCCTCTACTGGCCGGGCCTGCGCTGGAGCCCGTCGGCGGACTTTCACTTCCAGGGGCACGAGTACTACGACCTGGGCCTGCCGGCGACCAACCCGCAGCGCGAGACCCGCTGGACCCGCACCTACCGCGACGAGGTCGCGCAGGTCTGGATGACCTCCTGCATCACCCCCATCGACCAGGGCAAGCGCTACCTGGGGTCGATCGGGACGGACATCTCGCTCCAGCGCCTCATCGACGGGGTGTACGAGCGCCACCTGCCCGGCACCACGTCCATGCTCTTCAGGAAGGACGGCCGCCTCATCGCGCACCCCGCGCTCTCGGAGGAGATCACGCGGCGCAACGGCGACTTCCGCATCGATCGCGACGCGGACGCGCCCACGCGCGACCTCTTCCGGCTGGTCATGGCGCGGCAGGGAAAGACGGTGCTCGACGACCCCCGCCACGATCGCCTGGTGGCCGTCGGACGCATCGCGGGGCCCGACTGGTACCTGGTGGTCGTCTACCCCAAGCGCCTCATGTGGGCGAGTGCGGCCCAGGCCGCCGCGGGCGTCCTGCTCGCGGGGCTGATCGCCATGCTCGTCGAGATCGGCCTGATGGGGGCCGTGCTGCGCGGCAAGGTCGCCCGCCCCCTGCGGCGCTTGCTCGATGCCACCCGGACGGTGAGCCGCGGGGACCTCTCGCCGCAGGCGATGCAGGCGCTGCCGACCGGGGCCGAAGACGAGATCGGGACCCTGGCCAGGGCCTTCGCCCGCATGACCGCTCACCTTCGAGAGGCACGCGAGACCCTCGAGGCGCGGGTCGAGGCGCGCACCGCCGAGCTCGAGGCGGCCAACGCCGAGCTGAGCCACCAGGAGCGCCAGCTCCATGTCCAGTACGAGCAGCTCAAGGAGCTGGACCGCCTCAAGAGCAACTTCGTGAACTCCGTCTCGCACGAGCTGCGCACGCCGCTCACCTCCATCCGCGGCTACGCCGAGTTCCTCGAGGAGGGCATCGGCGGGCTGCTGACCTCGGACCAGACGCGCTTCGTGTGGCAGATCCAGATGGCGAGCCAGCGCCTGGAGGGCCTGCTCAACGACCTGCTCGACTTCGCGCGGATCGAGGCGGGGACCTTCACCCTGCGCCACTCCGAGCACGAGCTCGCCACGAGCACCCAGGAGATCGTCGAGAGCTTCCGACCGCTCGCCGAGGATTCGCGGGTCTCCATCCGCCTGGAGACGCCCGACACCCCACTCATCGCCTGGGTGGACCCTCAGCGCATCGCCCAGGTCCTCACCAACCTTCTATCCAACGCCGTCAAGTTCAGCCCTCCGGGCGGGGTCGTCCGCGTCCGGCTGCTGGACGAGGGGGATCGCGTCCGGTGCGAGATCGAGGACCAGGGAGAGGGCATCGCCGAGGCGGACCTGCCTCGCCTCTTCCTGCGCTTCTCGCAGCTGGAGGCCGGCCTCAAGAAGGGCAAGGGCACGGGGCTCGGCCTGAACATCAGCAAGGTGCTGGTCGAGGCCCACGGCGGGGAGATCGGGGTGCGCAGCGCCCCCGACAAGGGAGCGTGCTTCTGGTTCACCCTCCCCAAGGCTTCCGAGGCCGTCAAGGAGCTCGCCTGACCCCGAAATCCCTCGCTCGATCGTGTTCGCCTGGTGACTCCCGCGGCGCGCCCTGGCACCATTGCCCCGCACGCCACGCGCGGGAAGGGGGCGCCCATCATGAAGAAACGGTCTGGCAGCGCCATGGGATGGCTGGTCGCGGCGGGAGCGGCCTATCTGGGGTGGAGGTTGCTCGCTCGCCGCGCCCCCGAGTCGCTCGACGGACAGGTGGTGCTCATCACGGGCGGCTCGCGGGGGCTCGGCCTGCTCTTGGCGCGCGAGTTCGCGCGGCAGGGCTGCCGGATCGCCATCTGCGCGCGGGACGAAGCGGAGCTCGAGCGTGCCCGCCGGGATCTCGAGGCCAGGGGGGCCGAGGTGCTGGCGGTGCCCTGCGACGTGGCCGATCGCGCCCAGGCCGAGCGCCTCGTCGCCATCACCGCCGCCCACTACGGCGCCATCGACGTCCTGGTCAACAACGCTGGGATCATCCAGGTCGGGCCGGTCGAAACCATGACCTTCGAGGACTTCGAGCGCATCATGGCCGTCAACTTCTTCGGGGCGCTCCACACGACGCTCGCGGTCCTGCCCCGCATGCGCGCGCGCCGCTGCGGCAAGATCGTGACCATCGACTCCATCGGCGGCCGCGTCTCGTCGCCCCACCTCTTGCCCTACCACTGCGCCAAGTTCGCCCTGCGCGGCTTCTCCGAGGGCCTGAGGGTCGAGGTCGCCAAGGACGGCATCGCGGTGACGACCGTCCTGCCGGGCCTGATGCGGACCGGCTCCCCGGTCAATGCCTGCTTCAAGGGGCAGCAGGCCAAGGAGTTCATCTGGTTCGCCCTCGCCGACTCGTGGCCCGGCCTCTCCCAGGACGCGGAGCGCTCGGCGAGAAAGATCGTCGAGGCGACCCGCAAGGGGGTTGGCGAGGTCACCCTCAGCTGGCAGGCCTTGCTGCTCGGGATCGCCCACGACGTGTTCCCGAACCTCGCCCTGGATGCCTTCGCCCTCCTCAACCGCCTCCTGCCCGGAGCCGACGGCGCGGGTACGGCGGCGGCGCGCGGCATGGACCTCGAGATTCCGAGGGCCCTGCGGCTCTTGTTCCTTCCCCTGGAGCGCGAGGCCGCGCGGACGAACCAGCTCGGTGGGGAGCCGGAGGGCATGCCTGCCAGATCGGCGGCGGCGGGTCAGGCCAAGGAGCCTGAGGGACGCGGCGCTTGACGATTTCTGATTTTAGAATTATTCTAAGGCCATGAAGAAGACCTCTTGCCTCTCGCCCGATCAGATCGAGGTGGTCCTCAAACAAGCGGGGATCAACCCGACCGCGCAGCGCATCGCGATCTGCCGCTTCGTGCTGTGCGAGGCCGACCACCCGTCGGCCGAGACCATCAAGATCTGGGTCGATCGCCACTTCCCCAAGATGAGCCTGGCGACGGTCTACAACACCCTTCGCATCCTGGTCGAGGCGGGGCTCTTGCGCGAGCTCAAGCTGCCGCACGTCGAGAGCGCCCTCTACGACAACAACCTCACGGACCACTACCACTTCTACGACGAGGCGACCGGGGAGCTGCTCGACATCCCCCCCGAGCGCATCACCTTCGACGCCGCGCTCGACCCGAGCTTCCGGGTCAGCGCCGTGGAGGTCCTCCTGCGCGGGACCCGCAGCGCCTCATAAGTAGCCTCGTTTCACCCCCCCACCCCCTCCGCGCCCCGCCAAGGGGCGAGGAGCCCGGGGCTCAGGAGCACAACGCAATGATCGAAAACGTCCTCATCATCGGCGCCGGCCCCGCGGGCTACACGGCGGGCATCTACGCCGCGCGAGCCAACCTTTCCCCCATCCTGTTCGAGGGCACCCAGCCCGGCGGCCAGCTGATGACCACCACCGACGTCGAGAACTTCCCCGGCTTCCCCGACGGGGTGCAGGGGCCCGAGATGATGCAGCTCTTCCGCGCCCAGGCCGAGCGCTTCGGCACCCGCATCGTCTCCGACTTCATCGACCGGGTCGACTTCTCGACCAGGCCCTTCAAGGTCTGGGACAGCAGGGGCCGGCTCCACGAGGCCCGTTCGATCATCATCGCGACCGGCGCGAGCGCCATGTACCTCGGCCTTCCGTCCGAGGAGCGCCTCCAGGGCCGCGGCGTGTCGGCCTGCGCCACCTGCGACGGCTTCTTCTTCCGGGGCAAGGACGTCATGGTCGTCGGCGGCGGCGACACGGCCCTCGAGGAGGCGCTGTTCCTCAGCAACATGACCAACAAGGTCTACCTGGTCCACCGCCGCGACCAGTTCCGCGGCAGCAAGATCATGCAGCAGCGCGCCCTCTCCAACCCCAAGATCGAGGTCGTCTGGAACTCCACCATCGACGAGGTCATCGGCGAGGACAAGGTCACCGCCGTGCGCCTCAAGGACGTCCAGACCGGAGAGACGCGCGAGCAGAGCATCGACGGCGTGTTCGTCGCCATCGGACACAAGCCGGCGACCGCGCTCTTCCAGGGCCAGCTCGAGCTGGACCAGAAGGGCTACATCCTCACCCACGAGGGCACCCGCACCAGCGTCGAGGGCGTCTTCGCCGCCGGCGACGTGCAGGACACGGTCTATCGCCAGGCGATCACGGCGGCGGGCAGCGGCTGCATGGCCGCTATCGACGCCGAGCGCTGGCTCGCCGGCATCGCCGAGGAGGCGAGCGCCGGCGCGGCGTCCTAGACCCTTTCTCCAATTTCCCACGCACCCACTATCAAGGAGGCACCATGCTTCAGCCCACCATGAAGGCTCCCGAATTCAAGGCCACCGCGGTCGTGAACGGCCAGTTCAAGGATATCTCGCTCTCCGACTACAAGGGCAAGAACGTCGTCCTGTTCTTCTACCCCCTCGACTTCACGTTCGTGTGCCCGACCGAGATCCTCGCGTTCTCGGATCGCATCCAGGAGTTCAAGTCGCGCAACACCGAGGTGATCGGCATCTCGACCGACTCGCACTTCTCGCACCTCGCCTGGACCAACGCCAAGCGCGCCGAGGGCGGCCTCGAGGGCCTCAGCTACCCGCTCGTCGCGGACTTCACCAAGACCATCGCGACCGAGTACGGCGTCCTCAAGGCCGACGAGGGCGTGGCCTTCCGCGGCCTCTTCCTGATCGACAAGAACGGCGTCATCCAGCACATGGTCGTCAACAACCTGCCCCTGGGCCGCTCGGTCGACGAGACCCTGCGCATGGTCGACGCCCTCACCCACTTCGAGCAGCACGGCGAGGTTTGCCCCGCCGACTGGAAGCCCGGCAAGGCCACGATCATCCCCGATCCCGCCAAGTCCAAGGAGTACTTCCAGAAGGCCGCCGCGGCCGTCTAGCCCGAGGATCCTTCGCCTCGCACCCCCCCGGGCTTCCGGGGGGGTGTTCGCATGCGGGGGACGCGGTATAATCAGTGGATTGATCGATTTCGAGGGGTGAGGCGACGGCTTGGAACAGGCGACGATTTTTTCGAAACGGGAACTCGAGCGGTGGGCCGATGCCCTGACGTTCCGGAAGGGATCGGCCTGTTTCGAGCAGGGCGGCGTCGGCGTGCCGGCCGTCAGCACCCCGGCGCCCGGGGTGCTGCGCGTCCAGGCCCGGGTCGACGACGGCACGGTCTACCCCCAGACCACCTACCTCGAGTGGGACGGCAAGCTGCTGCGCGCGCGCTGCGACTGCCACGACGGCGAGCGGTGCCGCCATGCGATCGCCCTGGCCCTGGCCTTCCTCGACGCGCCGGTGGACCTGCCCCGGCCGGTGGCCGAGGTGGCCGGCAAGGTCTTCCTGCCGGGCCAGGACGTGATCCTCTACGGGCTCTGGCCGGCGCCTCCCCCAAAGAAGCTCGAGAACATGTACCGTCGCCCCCAGTGCCTGTGGCTCGCGCTCGACACCACGCGCCTGCGCGAGGACGGCACCCCGGGCGCCCCTCGCCCCATGGCGCTGTGGGGTACCCCCACCGGCCGCCACCTCAGCGACGCGGACAAGGCCATCCTCACCCTGGTGACCCCCTTCTTCCAGTCCCACGGGCGCCACTTCTCCTCGCCGCACGCGCGGGGCATCCCGCTGCTCGAGGATCAGGTGGACCAGGTCCTGCGCCACCTGGCGGGCTACCCCTTCGTGTTCGGGGCGGGGCGCAAGCCCATCATCGTTCGCCCCGAGCTGGTGGTCCGCCACCGCCGCCTCTCGTCGTGGCATGGCGACGAGGGGATCTGGGAGCTCGAGGGCGCGCACCATCCCGTGACGCCGGGCCGCGTGGTCGGGGACGACCCCGCGTGGGTGATGATCGAGGACGCCTTCTACCCCTTCTCGGAGATGACCCTCCCCTCGCTCGCCCCCGCCGATGAGGGGGAGACCGAAGCGTCGCTGCCGCCTTCCGAGGCGGCGAGCGTGACCCATCCCCAGGTGCCGCCGGTGCCTCGCCTGACCCTGCACGAGGAGGGCGAGTACCTGCTCGGGCGTCTGGGCTTCGTCTACGGCTCCGCGACCCCGGTGACCGCCCAGGACCCGCGCCGGGCGGTGCTCGCCGAGCGCCAGGGGCAGTGGGGCCACTACCTGCGCGATCCCCAGGCCGAAGCGGCCCTGATCAAGCGCCTCGGCGAGGCGGGGCTCGACGCGCGCGCCGACGGGGACTACCTGGGCTGGGGCGACGCGGCCCTCGGCTTCCTGATGGAAGGGGTGCCCGCCCTCATCGACGCGGGCTGGGAGGTCTTCGGCGAGGAGCGCCTCTCCTCCTTCAGGGTGGATCGCCGGCGCCTCAGCGTGGGCGTGGCCATCGCCACCGGCACCGACTGGTTCGACCTGGAGACGGTGCTCTCGCTCGAGGACGAGGTGCTGCCGGGAGCGAGCCTGCGCGACGCCCTGCGCGCCAACTCGCGCTACATCCGGCTCGGCTCGGGCGCCTACGCGCGCCTGCCCGAGGAGTGGCTCGCGCGCCAGAAGGGCCTCTCCGACGCGCTGGGGGTGGATGCCCTGATCGACGGGCAGGTCCTTCGCCAGCGCCTCCTGCGGCACCAGGCCCTCTTGGCCGACGAGGTGCTGCAGGCGGCGGACGCGCGGCGCGCGGATCCCGACTGGAGCGCCTTCGTCGAGCTGCTGCGCGACTTCTCACAGGTCGCCGAGGTGCCGGTCCCCGAGACCTTCCACGGCGAGCTGCGCGAGTACCAGCGCCGGGGCCTCGACTACCTGAGCTTCCTTGCCGACAACGGCCTCAACGGCATCCTCGCCGACGACATGGGCCTCGGCAAGACGATCCAGGCGATCGCCCTCTTGCTGCGCGAGAAGGCCGCGGGCCGGCAGGGCCCGACCCTTCTCGTCGCGCCCACCTCGGTCGTCTTCAACTGGGAGCAGGAGCTCTCGCGCTTCGCGCCCGACCTCAAGCGCCTGGTCCTTCACGGCTCGGGCCGCCGCGACCTGTTCGAGGAGATCGCCTCGGCGGACGTGGTGATCACGAGCTACTCGCTGCTGCGGCGCGACTTCGACGTGCTGTCGCAGCAGGCCTTCCACTACGTGATCCTGGACGAGGCGCAGAACATCAAGAACCCGCGCTCGCAGGCCGCCAAGTTCGCCTGCCGCCTCTCGGCGCGCCATCGCCTCTGCCTGACGGGCACGCCCATCGAGAACAACCTGCTCGAGCTGTGGAGCCTGTTCCAGTTCCTGATGCCGGGCTACCTGGGCTCCGAGAAGCGCTTCAGGCGCCTGTACCTCTCGACCGAGCCAGGCGCCAGGGATCAGCGCTCGGACTCCCTGCGCCGGCTCACCCGTCCCTTCATCCTGCGCCGCCTCAAGCAGGAGGTGGCGACCGACCTTCCGCCGCGCTCGGAGATGGTCACCTACTGCGAGCTGGGCAGCGAGCAGCGCCAGTTTTACGACTCGCTGCTGTCCTCGATCCGGCAGGAGGTGCTGGGCACGGTCGATCGCGTGGGCCTCGCCAAGTCGCGCTTCAACGTCCTGGAGGGCCTCCTGCGCCTGCGCCAGGCCTGCTGCGATCCGCAGATGGTCAGCGCGAGGGCCGCGGAGATCCCCTCGGCCAAGGTGGAGCTGTTCGTCGAGCTGGTCAAGCAGGTGGTGGAGGAGGGGCACCGGGTGCTCGTCTTCAGCCAGTTCGTGAAGGTCCTGAAGATCCTCGAGAAGCGCCTGCTTGCCGAGGGGATCACCTACTCCTACCTGGACGGCCAGACCAAGGACCGCCTGGAGCGCGTCGAGCGCTTCAACGCCGGCGACACGCCGGTCTTCCTCATCAGCCTCAAGGCGGGCGGCACCGGCCTGAACCTGACGGGCGCGGACTACGTGATCCACTTCGACCCCTGGTGGAACCCCGCGGTCGAGGACCAGGCCACCGACCGGGCCCACCGCATCGGCCAGACCCGCCACGTCTTCGCCTACAAGCTGATCGCCAAGGACACCGTCGAGGAGAAGGTCCTGGCCCTGCAGCAGCGCAAGCGGCAGATGGTGCGCGACATCCTGGGCGGCGAGGAGATGGTCCGGGCGCTGTCTCGCGAGGACCTGGAGTACCTCTTCTCATAGGCTGGAGTTCTCTTGGCACCTTCCTTCCGCTACTGCCCCCACTGCCGCGCCGAGCTTTCGCTGCGCGCGATCGAGGGGCGCGATCGCACCTTCTGCCCCGCTTGCCAAGCCGTGTTCTACGAGAACTCCAAGCCGTGCGCCGGGGCCCTCGTCTCGGACGGCGAGGGGCGCCTGCTCCTGGCCCGGCGTGCGATCGCGCCCTTCCTCGGCCTCTGGGACATCCCGGGCGGCTACCTGGAGGCCGGCGAGCACCCCGAGGCGGGGGCCGTGCGCGAGGTGCGCGAGGAGACGGGGCTCGAGGTCGCGATCACCGGCTTCGGCGGCATCTACATGGACACCTACGGCGAGGGCGGGGTTTCGACCCTCAACGCCTTCTACGAGGCCCGGGTCGTCGGCGGCGCCCTGAGCGCGCAGGACGACGTGAGCGAGCTCGCCTGGTTTGCGCCCGGGGACGTGCCGCTCGACGCCTTCTCGTTCGAGAACGGAAAACAAGCGATCAGGGACTGGCTCGCACGCCGCGGCCACGTCCGGAGGTGAGCCCATGAACCCCTACCACGTCGAGTCCTTCGGCCCCATCACGCCCTTCGGCGAGGCCGCGCCGCCTCCGGCCGGAACGCGCGAGGACTGGGTGATGCTGAGCAAGCACGGCCCCTGCTTCGTCTGCGACCCGGAAAACCCGGCCGGGATGCGCGCCGACTTCTACCGGGACCGGGACGTGATCCGCTGCCCCTTCGTCTTCAAGGACGCCCAGATGGGTCCGCCCGGCCACGCCCACGGCGGAAGCCTCGCGGCCCTGCTCGACGAGATCATGGGGGCGGCCGCCTGGAACCGGCGCAAGAACCTGCTCGCGGTCCACCTGGAGTACGACCTGCGCCGTCCCACGCCCATCGGCGTCGAGGTGATGGCCACGGCCTGGGTGAAGGCGGACGGCAACCGCTCGATCCGGGTCGCCTCGGAGATTCGCCTGCCGGACGGCACCGTGGCGGTCGAGGCCTCGGGGGTCTTCGCCCAGGCGCCGGCGATGTTCGATCGGGAGTTCCACGGGTAGCGTCCGAGGGTTTCACGAACGCGTAACGAAAGCTTGATGAAATCCGATCGGTTGCTTCAGCAGAAAGTCATTTTTTCCGGGCATAATCATCTCAGAAAGCCGAGAGATGAGGGCCGAAGCAAAATCCGGGGCAACCCGAACCGGTTGGCCAGTGACATCAGGAAAGCCCAAAACTCGCTCGCATCCGAAGCCCGCCGGGATTCCCCGGCGGGCTTCGCGCGTTCGGACGCACAAGTTTCGGCCATGAACTCCCATAAGTAAATCAGTCCTTAGCGCCGACTTAATCGCTTGTGAGGAGATCGTCCGTGAAGAAACTCGTCCTTTCCGCTCTCGCGCTCACCATGCTCGCCGGCTGCGGCGTCGGCAACGCGGGCCCGATGGTCGCGAACAAGACCTCCTCGCTCAGCGCCCTTTCCAAGGAGAGCTTCGCCAAGCTCGTCGACATGACGCGCGCCTTCGTCAAGGTCAAGTTCGACGAGGCGGACCTGGACAAGTCGGCCTTCCTCTCGCAGGAGGAGGCGTTCCCCGCCGGCACCACCTACGTGCTGGGCCAGTCGCGCCTGGGCAGCTTCGAGGCCCTCGATGCCAACAAGGACGGCAAGCTGGCCTTCGGCGAGATCGCCACCGAAGCGGTCGTCAAGGACATCGCCCTGAGCCTGCATGGTCAGCTGGTCACCCTCTTCACCAGCCTGGACCGCGATGCCGACATGGTCCTGAAGGGCGACGAGATCCCGGCCGGCTATGACCTCAGCGGCAACGGCCAGGTGCCCTTCAGCGAGTACGAGGAGGCCTACGCCACCTACGTGCTGGGCGGCAGCGCCGGTCAGGTGCGCTACCTCTTCGCCCTCTGCGACACCAACCGCGACGGCAAGCTCTCCTTCGCCGAGATGCTCTCGGCCCCCTGGGGGCAGCCGGTCACCGGCTGGGCCGTCGGCCAGAAGGAAGCGCAGGCCCGCGAGTACTTCACCCGCGCCGATGCCAACAAGGACGGCATCCTGAGCTTCGACGAGGTCAAGGCCGCCATGCCGGGGGGCGTCTCACTCCCGCCGGTCAAGTAAGCCTTCTGTTTCACGCGAAGGGCGGGCCGCAGGTTGCGGCCCGCCCTTCGCAACGTTTAGCCCCGGGCGATGGGGATCCGCTCGGCGACCGTGACCCCCTCGGGTCTCACCACGCAGCGGTAGCAGAGCGCCTCGACCCCTGCGGCGGTGGCCGCCTCGAAGGCGGCGGCGTAGGCAGGGTCGATCGCCTCGGCGAGCCAGAAGCGATCGCAGTCCTCCCGCTGGACCAGGTACACCATCACCGCCCGGTGGCCCTCGGCGACCATGGCGCTCAGCTCGCGCAGGTGCTTGGCCCCGCGCTCGGTCACCGCGTCCGGGAAGAGCGCCCGGCAGCCCTCTGCGAGGGTCACGTTCTTGACCTCCACGTAGCAGCGCCCCTTCTCGGGGTCGCTCAAGAGCAGGTCGATCCGGCTGTTCTGGCCGTACTTCTGCTCGGGCTTGAGGGCCTCGTAGCCAGCAAGCTCGGAGATGGCGCCCGAGGCGATCGCCTCGGCCACGATCCGGTTGGGGAGGGCGGTGTTGATCCCCACCCAGGTCGATCCCACCTTCACCAGCTCCCAGGTGTACTTGAGCTTCCGCGCGGGGTCGTCCCGGAAGCTGAGCAGGACGGGGCTATCCGGCGCGTCGCAGCCGCGCATGGAGCCCGAGTTGGCGCAGTGGGCGGTCACGACCCGGCCGTCCTCGAGGCGAACGTCGGCCAGGAACCGCTTGTAGCGCTTGAGGAGCGTGCCTGGGATGAGGGGGGCGGCGTATTGCATCGGGTGAACCTCGGGAAACGGCGGAGTGAACGCTACTAGCCTACTAGGAAACCAGGAGGCAGGGTAAGAAGGGGACAGCAGCCAGCCCTGTGGATGCAGCAGCAAAGGAGCTTCCATGTCGTTTCGCTATCGCCCGCTCGTCGCCGCGGCCCTCCTCGCCGCCCTGTTCGCCGCGCCCGCCTCGGCCGAGACCCTGCGCGGCAAGGTGATCAAGGTCGCCGACGGCGACACCGTCACGATCATGACCGATGCCGGCAAGGAGCGCATTCGCCTGCTCGGCATCGACACCCCCGAGAAGAAGCAGCTTCCCTGGGGCCCCCGCGCCAAGGCCTTCACCGAGCAGCAGGTGATGGGCAAGGAGGTGAGGGTCGAGACGGACGTGGAGCCGCGCGATCGCTACGGCCGGGTCCTGGGCTACGTCTACGTGGGCAGGACCTTCCTGAACCTGGAGCTGGTCCGCCAGGGCTACGCCATGCTCTACACCTCGCCTCCCAACGTCGCCCACACCGACGAGCTCGTGGCCGCGCAGCGCGAGGCGCGCCAGGCCGGGCGCAACATCTGGTCGCCCCGCGACGGCCTGACCGAGACGCCCTACGAGTACCGTCACAAGGGCAAGAAGCCGCCCAAGAAGATCGGCCAGGAAGGCCTGCCCGCGGCCCAGTGACCAAGCCATCGCCCCTTTCGGTCGAAGGGGGCGATGTGCTTAGAACCGAAGCTGGTAGCCGATGTAGGGGATCGCGGGGATGCCGTAGTTGTAGGTGGGATTGGCGTAGTCGGCGTAATCCTTGCCGTAGTCGATGGCGAGGGCCTCGCGCTGCTGCGTCACCTCGAGGTAGAACAGCCCCTCGCGCCCGAACATCCCGGCAGGCCGCTCCACGCGCGCCGACCAGGTGATGCCGTCGGGGTAGCGGGCCGAGTTGCTCCCGCCGCTGATGGGGGCCCAGGTGCCGTCGGGCTTCTGGAAGCGGCCGGTGACCGGGGTGTAGGGCCTGCCGCTCGAATAGCGCAGGCGCAGCGAGGGCGACCACTCCCCGGCCTTGGGGGCGACCAGGTTCAGGTTGGCGACGAGGGGCTGGTCGTAATCGTAGGGGATGTGGCCGACCGAGGGGATCTCCCGGAAGGTCCGCGAGTAGGTCAGCGCCAGCGAGCCCGACCAGCCGGCCGTCTGGGCGAGCTCGAGGGTTGCCTCGGCCCCGTTGGAGTAGCCCGAGCCCCCGTTGCTGAAGTTGCTGGCGGGATCGCTCGCCACCAGGAACAGGAGATCCCGGTGGTAGAGCTCGAACTTGCCCAGCAGGTTGTCTAAGAGCTGGCGATCCAGCCCGACGACGTAGTCCCGGGAGAAGGGGGCCGTCAGCTTCGGGTTGCCGACGCCGGGCAGCAGCTGGCTGACCTCGGGGAACTGGAACTGCTGGCCGTAGCCCAGGCGCCAGGTGGTGTCCTCGTCCATGCGCCAGGTCGTGCCGAGGCGCGGGGCCACGTGGTCCTCGCTCGTGCTCTGCAAGCGATCGTAGCGCAGGCCGAGGCTCAAGGTGAGGGGATCCATCACCTTCCAGGCATCCTCCACGTAGGCCCCGTAGACCTTCTGGTTGCCCGTGGTGTCGGTGGAGAGCTTGGGCAGGGCCTCGATGTCCTCGGGGCGGATGGTCCCGGGGTTGGTGCCCGCCGGGAGCTTGGGGATCAGCCTGCGCTCCAGGAAGTTGATGGTGTCGTAGCGCACCCCCGTCCGGAGCTGGTGCTGCTCGTTCACCTGGTGGACCAGGTCGTCGGCGAGGGTCACCTGGTACTGGTTGGAGCCGACGTCCAGGAAGGTGCCGACCTTCACGTTCTGGAAGGGCTCCTGGTAGTTGATCGTCAGGCGGTTGGAGGCCCCGTCGCCGATGGGCTGACGCCAGGTCATGCCCGTGCTGCGGTAGCCGTCGTCCTGGGAGATGGTGCCCACCCCGCGCCCGATGGTGCCGTCCGGCAGCACCAGGGCGAGGGCGTCGGACGAGCCGATGGCGAGGAAATCCAGCCGGCCGTCGCCCGGGGTCTCCCGCGACACCTTGACCTGGTAGTCCGAGAAGCGCGGGAAGACGGTGAAGCTCGGCACCAGCTTCGCGACGAGCAGGTCCATGTAGCTGCGGCGGCCCGAGAGGGAGAAGGAGAGGCCCGGGGCGAGGGGGCCTTCGAGCAGCCCCTCCGAGTAGAGGAGGTTGGCGTCCAGCACGCCGTGCAGGGCGTCGCTCTTGGGCGCTCGGCTCTCCACGTCGATGACCGCCGACTTCACGTTGCCGAAGCGCGCGGGCAAGGCCCCGGTGTAGAGGTCCACCCGGGAGAGGGTGTTGGCGTTGAAGACGCTGACCAGGCCCCCGAAGTGGAAGGGGTTGCCGATCTGGATGTTGTCCAGGTAGTAGCGGTTGTCCATGGGGCCGCCGCCGCGCACCACGGGCGCGCCCGAGAAGCCGCCCGCGTTGACGCCCGCGGTGTTGGTGACGGCGAGGATGGGATCGTTGCGCGCGCCTGCGACCTTGCGGACCTCGTCGGCGGTGAAGGACCGGCGGCTGGTCTCGGTCTGGGCCAGGCGCGCGGGACGGTCGGCGGAGACCACCTGGGCGGGGGCCGAGAGGGTGCCCGCCTTGAGGGTGGCATTCAGCGTGACCGGGCGCTCGTCCGAGAAGGGAACCTTGCCGATGACGAGCGGCAGGTAGCCGGGAGCCTCGACCTTGACCGGGAAGGTGCCGGGCTTCAGTCCTTCGAGCCGGTAGCTTCCGTCGGTATTGGCCTCGGCGCGGCGATCGGGGCCCACGACCGTGATGCGGGCACTCGCGACGGGGCGGCCCGTCTGCTTGTCCTTGACCGTGCCCGAGAGGGTGGCCGCCAGAGAAGGGGAGGCGACCAGGACGGTCGCGGCGAGGGCGATCGCCGTGCTTGCGAGGGTGCGTGCGTTCATCAGGGCGTCGCTCCGGTGGTGGCAGAAGAGGGCGTGGCCTCGGGGACGGCGAGATCGGCGGGGTCAGCGTCGGGTTCGGGCTCGATGCGGGCCTCGACCTTGGCCTCGGCGAGCTCGAAGCGCACGGGGATCCGGATGCTCGCGGCCACCCTGACGCCGTTTCGCTCGGCGGCCTTGAAGCGGGTGCCGCGCACCGCGTCGAGCGCGGCCTTGGCGAAGGTTCGGTTCGAGCTCGAGACCACCTCGGCGCTCGCCACGCGGCCGTCGGCCTCGACGTAGGCGACGACCACGGCGCTACCGCTCTGGCCCGAAAGGCGCGCCACCTCGGGATAGGCCACGCGCAAGCTGCCGATGGGGGCGGGAAGCCTGTCGAGCGCGCTGGTCGCGCCCGCCTCGTCCGAGACGTCGAGCACCAGCGGGGCGGGTGCCGAGGCGGTGCTCTCGGCCTCCAGGGTTTCGCCCACGGGCACGGCCATGGTGCCGCCCTCGCCTTCGCCCGCGCTCATGCCGAAAGTCTGGGCGGCGTTGCCGGGCTGGGTGGGGCTTGCCGCGGGCCGGCTCGCGGCGGGTCGCGCCTTTGCCGCCTGCTTCGCGCCCTTGACCTTGGCCTTGGGCGGCTCCTTCTTGGGCTCGGGGGGCTTGGGCTTCGGGGCCTCGGTCTGGACCATCTGGATGGGGATGACCTTGCGGATCAGCTCCTGGCCCACCGGGACGCGCATGAGGAAGAAGGCCAGCAGGAGGTGGCCGCCGACCGAGACGGCCACGACCGCGGGCATGCGGGTGCGAGGAGGAGCTGCCATCTCAGGGGCGCTCGACGGCGAAAGCCAGGTCGGTGATCCCCGCCTGGCGCACGGCGTCCATGACCTCGACCACCCGCCCGTGAATGACGTTGCGGTCGGCGCCGACCACCACCTGGAGGTTGCCCTTGGCGGGCTTCTTGGCTTCGAGAGCCGCGACCAGCGCGGAGGGCTCGACGGTCTGGCCGTCAAGCACGATCTCGCCCGTGTCCTTGACGACCACGGCGATGGTGCGGGCCTCGGTGGCGACGGTCTGGGTGGCCTTGGGCAGCTGCACCTTGAGGCTCTGCTGGGCGATCATGTAGCTGGTGGCCAGGAAGATGATGAGCAGCACCAGCGTCACGTCGACCAGGGGCGTGACGTTGATGTCGACGATGGCGTCATCGTCGCTACCGGCGCGCATGCTGCCCTCCGGTCACCATTGCCGGATCGGCTGCGGCGAGGGCGTGGATGGCCTCGGCGGCCTCCTCGAGCCGGTAGTCCTGGACGCGGATCTTGCGCTGGAAGAGGTTGTAGGCGATGACGGCGGGGATGGCGACCATGATGCCGACGGCGGTGGCGACCAGCGCCTCCGAGATGCCCGCCATCACGACCGAGGGACCCTGGCCGCTCGCGGTCGCGAGGTCCTTGAACGCCTTGATGATGCCGAGCACCGTGCCGAAGAGGCCCACGAAGGGGCTGTTGTTACCGAGGGTCCCCAGGTAGACGAGGCCACGCTCGGCTGCGGCCTTCTCCTGAAGGCGGTGGGCCAGCAGGGAGGCCTGGAGGCGCTGGGGGCCGAGGTCCCAGGCCTCGCAGGCGGTCTGGAACATGCGGCCCACGGGGCCCTTGGTGTTCTTGGAGGCCGTCTCGAGGTCGCCGCGGGCGAGAGCCGCGATCCCCTGGGAGAGGATCTCGTCGGTGCGCTCGCGGTTTCCGAAGAAGTAGGCGATGCGCTCGATGATGAGGGTGAAGGAGAACATGGAGAAGGCGATGAGCAGGTACAGGACCCACTCCCCCCCCGAGGCGCCGAGGACCTTGATCAGGTGAGTGATTTCCAAAGCGGTGGCCTCCTTGATGCGAGCGGTTGATCGAAATCTATTTTTATACTCAAGTCTATTATTGCGAACCAGCCGCAAGGAGTCAATCGACCTTCGGGATGATCGGCGCTCATCCTCGCCCGCGGGTTGCGCTCATTTGTTCGAGCGCTTACCATGGAGGGCATGTCCACGTCGCTCGCCAAGCTGCAACAGGCGCTCACGGTCGAGGCGCGTCGCAACTACCCCAACCTGCAGGGGCAGACGGCGCGCTTCGCGGACTTCGTCTGCGAGCAGCTCGCCATCCTGCGCCTCACCCTGATGCCGAACCCCTCGATTCGCGCGCGGCTCTCCCAGCTCGCGGACGGCTTCGCGCGCTACGAGGCGCTGACCCCACCCGAGCGGGCCACCCTGATCGACGGGCTGCTCGGCCTGATGCCCTACCTCTCGGGGCCCCGCGCCGAGGTCGCTCTCAGCGCGCCGACCGGCATGCTCAACCCCGCCGACGCCTCGCGCCTCGCCAGCCGCGTGCGCGAGCAGGCCCCGGAGTACGCTCGGCAGCAAACGCCGAGGCCCGCCGCCGTTCAACCGGCCGCCCCGCAGCCCCAGGCGCCGGCGAAGGGGGCAGCCCCGCGCGCCGCCAAGCCCGTCGCGGGCGAGGGGCTCGACCAGGCGGTCCAGTGGGTCAAGGGGGTCGGCCCACGCATGGGCGAGACCCTGGCGAAGCTCGGGATCCTGACGGTGCGCGATCTCATCGGTCACTACCCGCGCACCCACCTGGACTACCAGAGCCGCACCAAGATCCGCGACCTGAAGGTGGGCGAGAAGGTGACGGTCTGGGGAACCGTGCGCAAGGTCGAGGCCTTCAGCCCGCCGCGCAAGCCCAACATGAGCATCATGTCCGTCACCATCACCGACGGCAGCGGCTCGGTCACGGCGCGCTGGTTCATGGGCAAGGCCAATCGCTTCCAGCTCGAGCAGTTCAAGAAGCGCTTCCCGGTGGGCGGCCAGGTGCTCATGTCCGGCGAGGCCCGCCACGACGAGTACCAGGGGCGCCTGTTCTTCGATCGCCCCGAGCTCGAGCTCCTCGGCGAGGGGGGCGAGGAGGACTCGGATTCCCTGAACGTGGGGCGCATCGTCCCGGTCTACCCGCTGACCGAGGGCCTGCACCTCAAGGGCCTGCGCAAGGCGATGCACACGGCACTCGATACCTTCGGCCCGCTGATCAAGGAGACGCTCCCCCAGGAGGTGGTCTCGCGCTGCGAGCTGATCGGACGGCGCGAGGCGCTTGCCGCCATCCACTTCCCCAAGACCATGGCCGAGAAGGAGCTGGCGCACCGGCGCCTGGCCTTCGAGGAGTTCTTCTGGCTCCAGCTGGGGCTCGCCTTCCGGCGCGCGCAGCTGCGAAAGACCACCGAGGCGATCGCCCTTCCCGCCAACGGCGAGCTGACGAACAAGCTGCTCGAAACCCTGCCCTTCACCCTCACCGGCGCCCAGCAGCGCGTCTTCGACGAGGTCCGAGCCGACCTCGCCTCGGCCGAGCCCATGAACCGGCTGGTGCAGGGGGACGTGGGCTCGGGCAAGACGGTGGTCGCGCTTTTGAGCCTCCTGGTCGCGGTCGAGAACGGCTACCAGGGCGCCCTGATGGCCCCCACCGAGATCCTGGCCGAGCAGCACCACAAGAAGTTCGTCGAGTGGCTGACCCCCATGGGGATCCCCTGCGCGCTTTTGCTGGGAAAGCAGGGCAAGCGCGAGCGCAACCAGTACCTCAAGGCGATAGCCTCGGGCTACACCCCGATCGTGGTCGGCACCCACGCCCTGATCCAGGAGAGCGTCGAGTTCCAGAACCTGGGCCTGGTCGTCATCGACGAGCAGCACCGCTTCGGGGTCAAGCAGCGGGCCACCCTGCGCACCAAGGGCCGCCACCCCGAGGTCCTGACCATGACGGCCACTCCCATCCCGCGCACCCTGGCCCTGACCATGCACGGGGATCTGGACGTGTCGGTCATCGACGAGCTGCCGCCCGGCCGCAAGCCCATCCAGACCTCGTGGGTCACGGGCAAGGGCCGCAAGAGCGCATGGGAGCTGGTGCGCAAGGAGCTCTCCATCGGGCGCCAGGCCTACATCGTCTTCCCCTTGATCGAGCAGTCGGAAGAGATGGAGAACGTGCGGGCGGCGACCGAGGAGGCCCGGACCCTCCAGAACGAGGTCTTCCCCGAGTACCGGGTGGGCCTGCTGCACGGCCAGATGGCCTCCGACGAGAAGGAGGCGGTGATGCGCGCCTTCCGGGACCACGAGCTGGACATCCTGGTGGCGACCACCGTCATCGAGGTGGGGGTGGACGTGCCCAACGCCTCGGTCATGGTGATCGAGAACGCCGAGCGCTTCGGCCTCAGCCAGCTCCACCAGCTGCGCGGCCGGGTGGGCCGCGGCGCCGACCAGTCGTACTGCATCCTGGTCACCAGCGCCAGCAGCGAGGCGACCAAGCAGCGCATGCAGGTCATGGTGGCGACCAACGACGGCTTCGTGATCGCCGAGCAGGACCTCAAGCTCAGGGGGCCGGGCGAGTTCCTCGGCACCCGCCAGAGCGGCCTGCCCGACTTCATGCTCGCCGACCTCGCGCAGGACACGGCCCTTCTGGAGGCGGCCCGCAAGGCCTCGTTCGAGCTTCTGGCCTCGGACCCGGATCTTGCGCGCAATCCCCACGTCAAGGCGGAGCTTTACCGCCACTTCCGTAGCAACCTCGGTTTTCTTGGGATCGGATAGCGCTGCGGCTTTTCCGCAGGGCAGCGAGAGAGGGGCAGTGCTTGCAAGGTGGCCTGGAACGTCACCTCTCGCTGTCCCGTAGGAAAGATGGACTCATGCAGATCATCGCAGGCGCCCTCAGGGGGCGCAAGATCAAGACGCTCACCGGCGAGCTCACCCGGCCGACCACCGGCATGGTGCGCGGGGCCATGTTCAACATCCTGGGGCCGCGCATCCATGGGGCGCGCGTGCTCGACCTGTACGCGGGGAGCGGGGCGATCGCCCTCGAGGCCCTCTCGCGCGGGGCCGGCGAGGTGGTGCTCGTCGAGAAGGCCTCCGAGGCGCTGATGGTCATCGCGGAGAACCTGAAGGCCCTGGGGATGGGCGATCGCGCCCAGGTCCAGCGCGCCGAGGTGATGTCGAAGCTGCCTGCGCTCGTGGGCCCCTTCGACGTGGTGATCGCCGATCCGCCTTACCGGACCGAGGACTGGACCGCGCTGCTGACGGCCCTCCAGCGCCCGGGCCTCCTGGCGCCGGACGCCGCGATCCTGCTCGAGCATGCCAAGGGCGAGCAGCTCCCCGAGGAGGTCGGAGCCGCCGTCTGCCGGCGCACGTATCGTTACGGCCTGGCGCAGCTCGCGCTGTTCGGCCTGACCGCGCCGCAGTAGCCAGACTCTCTCGTCGCCGTCCCGCTCGACGCCTGCGGGCCCCTCGCCTAGACTCTCGGCATGAGCACGCCCTTCTGGCTGCAGCCTTTGCCGGACCTTCTCGGCTCGCTCGGGGCCGATCCCGACGGCCTCACAGCCCAGGAGGCGAGGGCCCGCCTGGATCGCCAGGGGCGCGAGCGGCCCGCGCGAGGCGCCGCCAAGGGCGCCCTGGCCCAGTTCCTGGGCTTCTTCGCCAACCCCCTGGTCCTGATCCTGCTGTTCGCGGCCGCCGTCTCCGCGGCCTTCGGCGAGGGGCTCAACGCCGAGATCATCGTGACGATCGTGGTCGCGAGCGTGCTGGTGGACTTCACCCAGTCCTACCGCTCGCAGCGCGCGGCCGAGGCCCTGCGCAGGCAGGTCGGGATCCGCGTCGAGGTGCTGCGATCCGGCCAGCGCCAGATGGTGCCGGCCGGCGAGGTCGTGCCCGGAGACGTCTTCTACCTCTCGGCCGGCAACATGGTCGTCGCGGATTCGCGGCTCCTGGAGGCCAGGGACCTCTTCGTCGATCAGGCGCCCCTGACCGGCGAGTCCCTGCCCGTCGAGAAGCGGGCCCTGGAGCTTCACGGCGAGGCCCTGGGCCTGGACGAGGCCGAGAATTCGGTGTTCGCGGGGACTTCGGTCGTCAGCGGCACCGCCAGGGCGATCGCCGTCAGGACGGGCCACCAGAGCGCCTTCGGCGCCATCGCTTCGAGCCTCTCCGCCCAGGCGCCGCCGACCGAGTTCGAGCGGGGGCTCGCGGGCTTTTCCGCGATGATCCTCAGGGTCGTGATCGCCCTGGTGCTCTTCGTCTTCCTCGTGCTCGCCCTCTTCAAGCGACAGCCGACCGAGGCCCTCATGTTCGCGATCGCCCTCGCGGTCGGCCTCACCCCCGAGTTCCTGCCCATGATCATCACGGTCACGCTCGCCCGCGGGGCCATGCGGATGGCCGGGAAGCGGGTCATCGTCAAGCAGCTCCAGGCCATCGAGAACTTCGGCAGCATCGACGTGCTCTGCAGCGACAAGACCGGCACCCTGACCGAGGGCTCGCTCATGCTGACCGAGAGCGTCGACCCGACAGGAGGCGAGGCGCCGGGGGTCCTGGCCGCGGCGGTGCTGAACAGCACCCACGAGACGGGGATCCGCAGCCCCCTGGACGACGCGATCCTCCGCGCGCCGCACCCAACCCCCATCCCCTGCCGCAAGATCGACGAGATCCCCTTCGACTTCCACCGGCGCCGGGTGTCGGTGGTGCTGGAGCGAGAGGGACGCCCCGTCCTGATCGCCAAGGGGGCCCCCGAGGCCATCGTCGAGGTCTGCGCCTCCTATCGCCTGGACGGCCAGGATCAGCCCCTGGATCCTCAGGCGCGGGCCCGGGCGCTCGACACCTTCCGCGGGCTCAGCGAGCGGGGCCTGCGCGTGCTTGCGATCGCCGAGCGATGGGTGCCGCCTCAGGCCGTCTACCGGGTCGAGGACGAGCGCGAGCTATGCCTGCTCGGCTTCGTGGCCTTCCACGATCCGCCGCGCGCGGACGCGCAGGAGGCCCTGCGCGCGCTTTCGGCGGACGGGATCCGGGTGGTGATCCTCACCGGGGACAACGAGTGGGTGACCCGGCACGTCTGCGAGGCCGTCGGCCTGGACGGAAAGCGCCTCATGCTCGGCCGGGACCTCGACCGGGTCCGGGACGCCGCCCTGCCCCGCCTGGTCGAGCGGGTGAGCGTCTTCGCGCGGGTGACCCCCGAGCAGAAGATGCGGGTCCTGCGCGCCCTGAAGGTCCACGGCCACGTGGTGGGCTATCTCGGCGACGGGATCAACGACGCGCCCTGCCTGCGCGACGCGGACGTGGGCATCTCGGTCGACTCGGCGGTGGACGTGGCCAGGGCCGCCGCGGGGATCATCCTGCTGGAGCGCAGCCTCTCGGTGCTGCACCAGGGGGTGCTGGAGGGGCGGCGCAGCTTCGCCAACGTCATCAAGTACATCCTGATGGCCGTCAGCTCCAACTTCGGCAACATGTTCAGCATGGCCGGCGCGGCGCTGCTCTTGCCCTTCCTGCCGATGCTGCCCATGCAGATCCTGCTGAACAACTTGCTGTACGCCGTCTCCCAGCTCGCCATCCCGGTGGATCGAGTGGAGGCCGAGGCCATGCTCAAGCCCCGCCGCTGGGACATCCGCTACATCCAGCGCTTCATGCTCGTGCTGGGGCCCATCAGCTCGATCTTCGACTTCCTGACCTTCGGGCTCTTGCTCTGGGGCTTCAGGGCCACGGTGCCGCTCTTCCACACCGCCTGGTTCGTCGAGTCCCTGCTGACCCAGACCCTGGTGGTCTTCGTCATCCGCACCCGCGGGTCCCCCTTCCGGCATCCGGCAGGCCTGGGGCTGCGCGCGAGCGTGCTTTCGGTCTGCGCGATCGCCCTGATCCTGCCCTACTCCCCCTTTGCCCGGGCGCTCGGCTTCACGCCCCTGCCGGCGGCGCTCGTGCTCGCCCTCATGCTCGTCACGCTGGCCTACCTGGGGCTCGCCGAGTTCGCCAAGCGTTGGTTCTACCGGCGGGGCTAGATGTCCTTCTTCTCGGCCCACTTCCGGCCCAAATCGGGCAGCTCGAAGGCCTCGAGCTTGGCCAGCAGGCCCTCGGGCGTCGCGTCGATCACGACCAGGCCCCGGTGGCTCACCGGGATGAAGTCCTCCTCCACCGCGCGGTCCACCAGGGCCATGAAGGCGTCGTAGTAGCCTTCCACGTTGAGCAGCCCCACCGGCTTGGCGTGGATCCCGAGCTGGGCCCAGGTGATGACCTCGAACAGCTCCTCGAAGGTCCCGTAGCCGCCGGGCATCCCGATGAACGCGTCCGAGCGCGAGGCCATCAGGGCCTTGCGCTCGTGCATGGTCTCGACCACGTGCAGCTCGGTGAGGCCCGTGTGGGCCACCTCGCGCTGCTGAAGGGTCTCGGGGATGACCCCGATCACCTCGCCGTCCCCTTCGAGCACGGTATCCGCGATCACGCTCATCAGGCCCACGCTCGCCCCGCCGTAGACCAGGCCGTAGCCCCGCTCGAGCATGGCCGAGCCCAGGTCGCGGGCGGCTTCGAGGTACTCGGGGCGCTTGCCAGGCTTCGAGCCGCAGAAGACACAGATTCGTTTCATTCGACGTCGCTTTCCATCACGGCGTGGGTCCGGTGCCACCCATTGTACCTCGCGAGCCGCCCGCTCGCCTTGACGCGCTACAGGGCCTTCATCATCTCGCCCATGGCCTGCAGGAGCCTCGCCGCGTACTGCTTGCTGTTCTCCACCACCTTCTGGCGCTGCTGGGGATCGAGGGTCGCGGCCCAGGCGATCGCCTCCTGGCCCGCGTGGACCTTCATGGCCTCGGCGAACGAGGCGGCGAGCGCTTGCTTGTCCTGGTCCTGGTAGTACTTGGTCTCGGCCTGGATCATGGCGGCCAGGCGGGCATCGTCCGCTTCCCGGTCCTTTTTCATGAGGGCGTGCAGACCGGTGTTCTGCTCGGAGGTCAGGGTCACGTCCTTGGCGATGGCGGCAAAGCCCTCGAACCTCAGCTTGCGCATGATGGGAGCGAGCCGCGCCTGGCTCTGGCCGAGCACCTCGATGGCCTTCTTGCGCTGCTCGTCCGAGAGCATCGCGTGCCCCTCGGCCACCGCGTCCGCCAGGGTCGGCGCGAGGTCGCGCCAGCGGCCCTCCATCTTCGTGACCAGGGCGCGCGCCGCGTCGGCATCGAAGGTCGGGGCGGCCACCAGGGTGCCGAGCTGGGCGTAGTCCGCCTTGATCCCCTCGAGGTCGAAGGCCTTGAGCCTCTTGAGCATCGCCTCGCGGAGCTGGGCTTTCTGCGCGTCGCTCAGGCCCATGGCGCGATGCGCCTCTTGCTTGTAGGCCTTGAGCTCGTCGAGCCCGCTCGACGCCTCGACGGTCATGCGCTCTGGTGCCTGCAAGGGGGGGCGGCTCTCGGAAAGGGGCGGGGCGGTCTTCCCGCAGCCGCTCACCTGCGGGGCGAGCAGACAGCTTGCGAGAAGCGCGAGGCGGGCGACGCGCGTCATGGCGGTCCTCCTTTTCATCGAGGGGTGGCCTCACTCGACCACCCCTCGAAGTTAGCGCTCGGCGAGGTGAAAGCGTACGGTCCCGCTCCTGAAAAACGAGCGGTGCGTTCCTCGCTCGCTGCGTGGTTTCGGGGGGCGATACATTCGGATACAATCCTTCACACCGTCCTTGACCGCAGGGGGGGCGAGGCGTACCATTTAAGCTAGGGATAACCGAAGTTTTAGGAGGAATTCTCAATGGCCACCAAAGTGGGGATTAACGGTTTCGGTCGCATCGGTCGCCAGGTGCTGCGCATCGGCCTCAAGAACCCCGAGCTCGAGTTCGTCGGCATCAACGACCTGACGGACGCCAAGACGCTCGCGCACCTCTTCAAGTACGACTCGGTCCACGGCGTCTATCCCGGCACCGTCGATCACACCGACACCGCCATCATCGTCGACGGCCGCAAGATCGAGATCTCGGCCCAGCGCGACCCGGCCACGATCCCCTGGAAGAAGCTCGGCGCGGAGCTCGTCATCGAGTCGACCGGCATCTTCACCGACGCGGCCAAGGCCAAGGCCCACCTCGAGGCCGGCGCCAAGAAGGTCATCATCTCGGCTCCTGCCAAGGGCGAGGACATCACCATCGTCCTCGGCGTCAACGACAAGGCCTACGACCCCTCCAAGCACCACATCATCTCGAACGCCTCCTGCACCACCAACTGCCTCGCGCCGGTGGCCAAGGTCCTCCACGAGAACTTCGGCATCGTCAATGCCATGATGACCACGGTGCACGCCTACACCAACGACCAGCAGCTGCTCGACATGCCCCACAAGGACCTGCGCCGCGCCCGCGCCGGCGCCATGTCGATCATCCCCACCACCACCGGCGCCGCCAAGGCCGTCGCCCTGGTGCTGCCCGAGCTCAAGGGCAAGATCAACGGCATGGCCATGCGCGTGCCCACCCCCGACGTCTCGGTCGTCGACCTGGTCGCCACCGTCGAGAAGCCCATCACCGTCGAGGCCATCAACAGCCTCCTCAAGGAAAGCGCGCTCAACGGCATGAAGGGCATCATGCAGTACACCGACGAGCCCCTCGTCTCGATCGACTTCACCGGCAACCCGCACTCGACCATCGTCGATGCCGAATCGACCATGACCATGGGCGACAAGATGGTCAAGCTCGTGGCCTGGTACGACAACGAGTGGGGCTACTCGAACCGCGTCGTCGACCTGGCGGCCATGGTCGGCAAGACGCTCGCCACCGCCGTCGGTTAACCCCATGTCGAAGCTGAGCCTGTCTGATCTCAAGGACCTCCAGGGCAAGCGCGTCCTGGTGCGGGCCGACTTCAACGTGCCGCTCGACGGCGACAAGGCGATCACGGACGACACCCGGATCCGGGCGACGCTTCCGACGATCAAGTACCTCATGGACCGGGGAGCCAGGGTCATCCTGACCTCCCACCTGGGGCGCCCCAAGGGCAAGACCCCCGAGCTCAGCCTGAAGCCCGTGGCCAAGCGCCTGGGCGAGCTTCTGGGCACCGACGTGCGGATGGCGCCCGACGCCATCGGCCCCGAGGTCAAGAAGCTCGTCGAGGCCCTCAAGCCCGGCGCGACCATGCTGCTCGAGAACATCCGCTTCTACCCGGAAGAGGAGAAGAACGACCCCGCCTTCGCCAAGCAGCTCTCGGAGCTTGCGGATCTCTACGTCAACGACGCCTTCGGCACCGCCCACCGGGCGCACGCCTCGACGGCGGGCGTGGCGAGCTACCTGCCGGCAGCGGCGGGCTTCTTGCTCGACAAGGAGATCTCGGTGATGGGCAAGGCCCTGGCCAACCCCGAGCGGCCCTTCGTGGCCATCATCGGCGGGTCCAAGGTCTCGAGCAAGATCGGCGTCCTGGACAACCTGATCGGCAAGGTCGACACCCTCGTCATCGGCGGCGGGATGATCTTCACCTTCCTCAAGGCCCAGGGCCTCGAGGTGGGCCGGTCGCTGGTCGAGATGGACAAGCTGGAGCTCGCGAGCGAGCTCATGGCCAAGGCCGAGCGCTGCGGCACGACGATCCTCCTGCCCGAGGACGTGCTGGTCGCAAGCGACATCAAGGCCCCCTCGGCGAGCGCCACGGTCGACTGCGACAAGATCCCCGGCTCCGAGATGGGCGTGGACATCGGCCCGCGCACGGTGGAGGCGATCCGCCGCGTGCTCGCCTCGGCCAAGACGGTGGTCTGGAACGGCCCCATGGGCGTGTTCGAGAACCCGGCCTTCGCCGAGGGCACCCGCGCGGTGGCGCAGTTCCTCGCGGATCGCACCGCGCAGGGCGCCGTGACCATCGTGGGCGGCGGCGACTCGGTGGCTGCGGTCGAGCAGATGCACCTGGCCGATCGCTTCACCCACGTCTCGACCGGTGGCGGCGCGAGCCTCGAGTTCCTCGAGGGCCTCGAGCTGCCCGGCATCAGCGCCCTCAACGACAAGTAAGGGAACGCCCCTCACGCCCGTCTCCCCGCCCCCCGGTGGGGCGGGGTCGGGGGTGGGGGGATCTAAACGTTCCAAGGCTCCAAAGGTCTGAGGAACTTGATTTTATCCCCCCACCCCTTGCCCCGCCCCACCGGGGGGCGGGGGATAGTCTTGGAGAAACCCATGTCGCAACGCACCCCCGTCATCGCCGGCAACTGGAAGATGTTCAAGTCCATCGAGGACGCGCGCGCCTTCGCCGCGGCCTTCGACGCCGAGGCCAGGAACAGCGCCGACCCCGAGGTCGTCATCTGCCCCCCCTTCACCGCCCTCAACGCCCTTTCGGAGGCCTTCGCCGGCACCAAGGTCCAGCTTGGCGGCCAGAACATGCACTGGATGGACGAAGGCGCCTACACCGGCGAGATCTCGCCGGTCATGCTGCGCGACGCCGGCGCCACCCACGTGATCATCGGCCACTCGGAGCGCCGCGAGTACTTCCACGAGACCGACGGCACCGTCAACCGCAAGGTGGCGGCCGCGCTGCAGTGGCAGCTCACGCCCATCGTCTGCGTGGGCGAGACCCTGGAGGATCGCGAGGTCCGGCTGACGGACAACGTCATCATCGTCCAGACCCAGCGCGCCCTCTTGAACATCGCCCCCGAGCTGGTGGCGACCTGCCTGTTCGCCTACGAGCCCGTCTGGGCCATCGGCACGGGCAAGACCTGCGCCCCCGAGGAGGCCAACCGGGTCGCCGGCGTCATCCGCGACACCATCGCCCGGATGGTGGGCCAGGACGTGGCCGACCAGGTCCGCATCCTGTACGGCGGCTCGGTCAAGCCCGAGACGATCGCAAGCCAGATGGCGCAACCCCACGTGGACGGCGCCCTGGTCGGCGGCGCGAGCCTCGATCCCAAGAGCTTCGCCGCGATCGTCAACTACAAGACCGCGGCCGCGCGCTAAGGCGAGCGCCGCAAGGACCCCCTTCCCCCCTCGTCGCGAGGGGGGAATCTTCTGTTCACGAGGCCACTTCCACCATGAAAAACGGACCGCTCGCCCTCATCATCCTCGACGGCTGGGGCATCAACCCCAAGCGCGAGGGCAACGCGATCGCCATGGCCCACAAGCCGAACTGGGATCGCTTCATCACGACCTACCCCTCGGTGGCCATCCCCACCTCGGGCGAGGCGGTGGGCCTGCCTCCCGGCCAGATGGGCAACTCGGAGGTCGGCCACACCAACATGGGCGCGGGCCGCGTGGTCTACCAGGACCTGGTGCGGATCAACAAGGCGATCTACGACGGGGACTTCTTCACCAACCCGGTGCTGGTCGAGGCCATGGAGGGCGCCAAGCGCCGTGGCGGCCGCCTGCACCTGATGGGGCTGGTCTCCGACGGCGGCGTCCACAGCATGCAGGAGCACCTCTACGCCCTCCTGGAGATGGCCGCGCGCCTCGGGGTGCCCCAGACCTACGTCCAGGCCATCACCGACGGCCGCGACACGCCGCCCACCTCGGGCGGGCGCTACCTCCACGAGCTGCAGAAGCGCCTCGACGCCATGAGCTACGGAGAGGTCGCGACCATCGTGGGCCGCTACTACGCCATGGACCGCGACAACCGCTGGGAGCGCGTGGAGCTCGCCTACCGCGCCTTCGTGGACGGCGTGGCCGAGCACCGCGCCCACAGCGCCGGCGAGGCCATGGAAGGCGCTTACATGCGCGGCGAGACCGACGAGTTCATCAAGCCGATCATCGTCGCGCCGGAGGGCCGCCTGCGCTCGGGCGACTCGGTGATCTTCTTCAACTTCCGGCCCGACCGGGCCCGCGAGATCACCCGCACCCTGACGGATCCCGGCTTCGACGCCTTCGAGCGGCCCAACTTCCCCGAGCTCCAGTACGTCTGCCTCACCCAGTACGACGCGACCTTCGGGCTGCCCCTGGCGTTCCAGCCCCAGTCGCTCGATCGCATCCTCTCGCCGGTGCTCGCGGACGCGGGCGTGCGCCAGCTGCGCACGGCCGAGACCGAGAAGTACGCCCACGTCACCTTCTTCTTCAACGGCGGGGTCGAGAAGCCCTACCCCGGCGAGGAGCGGGTGCTGGTGCCCAGCCCCAAGGTGGCGACCTACGACCTGCAGCCCGAGATGAGCGCCTTCCAGGTGGCCGACGTGGCCGAGCAGTGGATCAAGGAAGCCAAGACCGACGTCATCATCATGAACCTCGCCAACGCCGACATGGTGGGGCACACCGGCGACATGAAGGCGACGGTGAAGGCGGTCGAGGCCCTGGACATCTGCCTCGGCCGCATCATCCGGGCCATCGAGGCCCGGGGCGGCACCGCGATCATCACGGCCGACCACGGCAACGCCGAGAGCATGTACGACCCTGCCTCCGGCGAGATCATGACGAGCCACACCCTGAACCCGGTGCCCCTCGTCCTGGTCGGCAGCGACGCCAAGCTCAGGACCGGCCTGCTGTCGGACATCGCGCCGACCATGCTCGACATCCTGGGCATCCCGCAGCCCAAGGAGATGACGGGC
>DATNQI010000100.1 GCA_036704125.1 Pantanalinema sp.
CATGAAGCAAGATTTGACGGGGATTTAACGAGATATCAATCAAGCCCTCCCCCGCACGACGAGGTCCCCCATGAAGAAGATCGCCCTGCCCCTGCTGCTGCTCTCGCTTTCCCTCTCGCTTGCAGGCTGCGGCCTCGGGACCCCCTCGGCCTCGCAGCTGAGCGCCTCCGACGACGCGCAGCTTGCGGCCGAATCCCTCTCCGGCGGCGACGAGGCGCGTCTTTCGGCCATCGTCGAGCGGCTCTCGGGCGACTTTTTAGGCACCGCCTCGCTGGAGGCCGCGTCGTCGGATCCGTTCGTCGGGCCGCGCGCGGGCCTGCTGTACCGCGCCCTCGACAAGAGCCAGGTCCTGCGCACGCTCGGTTACAAGCTCTCGGGCGCCATCGTGAAGCGCCACTTCAGCAAACCCGGAACGGTCGACGACGTCCCGCCCATCGGACCGGCGGATCGCGCCGCCCTGAGCCGCGCCCTGCAGCCCGGGGACGTGATCCAGTGCGGCAACAACAGCTCGTTCGTGCATGCGATCTTCTACCTGGGCGACGACGTGATCGTCCACGCCCTGGCCCAGGAGGGCTTCGGCCGCAAGATGATCGGGGTGCGCGAGGAGACGCTGACGGCCTACCTGGATCGCGCCGAGCGGGACAAGGTGGTGGTCCTGAGGCCGCGCTGGACGCCCGAGAAGCTCCAGGACGCGATCGCCTTCTCCCGGGCCCAGGTCGGCAAGGACTACGACACCCTCTTCATGACCGACGCGGACGATCGCTTCTACTGCACCGAGCTGGTCTACCGGATCCTGACCCGCACCGGGGTCGCGCGGGTCGAGCCCCACAAGGTCAAGGGCGGCTGGCGGCTCGTCATGAACGAGGACTTCCGCAAGAGCCCGGACCTCGCGGTGGTCTACCGCCTCAACCACGACTAGAGGCGATCGAGAAAAAGCGGGGCGCTCATCAGAGCGCCCCGCTTCGGCTGTTAGTACTGGTTGATGGCCGAGAGGCGCCAGTCGTCCTCGCCGCGGGTGCGGTTGAAGGTCCAGGCCTCCTTGAACTCGACCGGCTCGCTCGTCGAGCCCTCGACCACCTGACCGTGGCGCTCCATGTAGTCCACGAGGCGGGCGTAGATCTTGACGGTGATGTACTCCTCGCGGTCCTCGGTCCACGCCTCGGTGAGCTCGAAGGAGCGCATGACGATGTTCTTGATGACGTTGCGCTCGCCTCGGCCGGCCATGGTGTCGAGGTCCTCGCGGAAGTAGTCGAACATCTCGGGGGTGGTCAGGCCGCGCAGGGCCGCCTGATCGTTGCTCGACCAGGCCTCCTGGACCCGGAAGAAGACGCCCGACAGGGCATCCTCGGTCTGCTCGGTCTTGAAGCCGGGGCTGTTGAGGGCGATGGCCGCGAGGCCCTGCTCCTTGGTCTGGCGGTAGCCGCCGATGTCGGTGATGGTGGGCGCCTGGGCGCCGAACTGCGAGGGCTGGTCGAAGGTCTGCCTGCCGAAGGGGTCCGAGGGGGCCCCCTGGCTGCCCGGCGCGTAGCTCGGCTGCTGGCGGTTCTTGAGCATGCGGTAGGCCATGAAGGCCAGGCCGCCGAGCAACAGCAGCGTCAGGAAGCCGCCGCCACCGCCGCCGCCCATGCCGCCGAAGCCTCCAAAGAGGCCGCCCAGCATCGAGAAGAGGGCGCTGCCCGCGAGCGCGCCGGCGAGGCCCGCCATGAACGGGTTGCGCTGGAACCAGGAGGGCTTGTTCTGCTGGAGCGGGTTGGTCCTTGCCGAGGCTGCGGGGTTGTTCCACTGCCGGGTGCGCTGGATGCCCTGCATGCCGTTGTTGTCGAAGGTGCGCGCGCCGCGCGCCCCCATGGACGAGTACCCGCCCGACCTGGCCGAGCGGCCGGCGCGCGCCGAGGCGTCTTCGGCGACGACCCCGCCGAGGAAGATGCCGAGAGCTGCGATGGCGAGAATTTTACGAGCGTTCAAATGAACCTCCTGTGAGTCGCCGTCCGAGGACGGGGAAAAACGAGATCCGTCGTCTGCTCATCGGGACGTGCCAAAAAGGAGCACGACCTTGGATGAGCGGGCGACGGCCTGCTCAATACCAAGGTCTTGCTCCCGAGCTGTCGCTCGTCGCGGGCACCGAGCCCAGAAGGGCTGTGTTGACGATGCCTGCGTCTGCCTTTTTTTGGGCGGCAGCGGCTACTCCCCTAAGTTTTGAATGGAGGCATCTTACCACACCGCGCCGAGATGTCAAGTGAGGGCTAGGTCTCGGCGGCTGGCATGACCAGCCACAGGATCACGTAGAGGACCCACATGGGGCCGGGCAGGAGGCTGAGCAGCAGCCAGACCAGGCGCGCGGCCATCGGCGAGATGCCGAAGCGATCGGCAAGGCTCCGCAGACCCCTGCGACGATGCGGTGATTGCGGGAGCGCACGAGGCGCGAGGGGGGCGAGGCCATGGCGAGGACACCTCCTGATCAAGGGGATACGCCATGAATGGTATAATAGGAGGTCCACGATTGCCTAGAGCGGGTGCCCGTCGCCCGCGACCGCCCCACGTAAGGAGTCCCCATGGAACCCACCACCGCCCCCGCGGGTGCGCCAGAGTTACTCGATCGCCGCCTGATCGGCGACGTGCTCGATACGGCCCTCTCGAACGGCGCCGACTTCGCCGAGATCTTCGTAGAGGACAAGGCGACCAGCCGCATCTCCCTGCTCGATTCCAAGGTCAAGGACGCCGCCAGCGGCCAGGTCCTGGGGGCGGGCATCCGCGTGCTCTACGGCACCCGCGCGGTCTACGCCCACACCAACGACCTCTCGCGCGAGAGCCTGCTCTTCGCGGCGCGCTCGGTGAGCCAGGCCCACCAGGGTTCCGAGCGCCACCCGGCCTCGGCGCTGGTGAGCGCGCCGCGCGGTCGGGTCCATCCCTTCGAGCGGGACCCGCGCGAGGTGCCCTCGGCGCTCAAGGTCGCCCTGCTCTCGCGGGCCGACCGCGCGGCCCGGGCCTTCGCCAGCGAGATCTCGCAGGTGGACGTTTCGTTGACCGAGTGGGTGCAGCGCGTCCTGGTGGCCAACTCGGAGGGGCTCTTGGCGAGCGACCTTCGGCCCTACGTCCGCCTGGCGATCCAGGCGATCGCCTCGGATGGCACCGAGTTCCAGACCGGCGCCGAGTCGCCGGGCGCCCTGCGCGGCTACGAGTGGATCGACGCGCTCGACGTGGAGGCCCTCGCCCGGTCCGCCGCCGAGCAGGCCATGACCATGCTCAAGGCGGGCTACGCCCCTTCCGGCAAGATGCCCGTCATCATCGACAAGGGCTTCGGCGGGGTCATCCTCCACGAGGCATGCGGTCACCTGCTCGAGACCACCTCGGTCGCGACCGGCGCCTCGGTCTTCGCGGGCAAGATGGGCGAGCGGATCGCCCACCCCAGCGTGACGGTGGTGGATGACGGCACCCTCGAGGCCGAGTGGGGCTCGACGGCCATCGACGACGAGGGCATGCCCACCGAGAAGACGACCCTCATCGAGAACGGCAAGCTCGTCAGCTACATCGTCGACCGGCTCGGCGCCCGCAAGACCGGCTACCGCCCCACGGGCTCGGGCCGCCGCGAGAGCTACCGCTTCGCGCCCACCAGCCGCATGCGCAACACCTACATCGCCCCGGGCCCCCACTCGCTCGAGGAGCTGATCGCCTCGGTGCCCTACGGCCTCTACGCCAAGCGCATGGGCGGCGGATCGGTCAGCCCCGGCACGGGGGACTTCAACTTCTCGGTGCGCGAGGCCTACGTCATCCGCGACGGCAAGCTTTGCGAGCCGGTGCGCGGCGCGACCCTGATCGGTAACGGCTCGGACATCCTCCAGAAGATCGACATGGTGGGCAGCGACCTGGCCCATGCGGCCGGGATGTGCGGCTCGCTGAGCGGCTCGATCCCCGTCAACGTCGGCCAGCCCCCGGTCCGGGTCTCCGAGATCGTCGTGGGCGGAAGGAGCTAAGCAGATGAACACCTACACCACCGAGATCCAGGCCGTGCTCGCGGCCGCGACCCAGGCTGCCGTCGAGGCCGAGGTCTACCTGCGCGCCGCCACCGCCACCACCATCCGCATCCAGGACCAGGAGGTCGACCAGTTCTCGCTGGCGGACTCGCGCGGGGCGGGCATCCGCGTCGTGAAGGACGGAAAGGTCGGCTACGCCTACACCGAGGACCTCTCGGCCGAGGCCATGCTGCGCACCCTCGAGGCCGCGATCACCAACGCGGGCCTCATCCCCGAGTCGGTGGGAGCGGCGCTCGCCTCCTTCGAGGGAGAGACGGCCGAGCTGGGCCTGCACCGCCCCGCGCTCGCCGAGATCGCCGTGCCGGTCAAGATCGACAAGGCCAAGGCCCTCGAGCGCGTCGCGAAGGCCGCGGACCCGCGGATCAAGAACGTGACGAGCACCATGTACTCCGACACCCACGGCTTCGTCCGGGTCGCGAGCACCGCAGGGGTCGATCGCAGCTTCAAGAGCAGCCTCGCGTGGCTCGCCACCGTGCCCCTGCTCCACGCGGACGGCCAGAACAAGAACTACTACCAGGTCAAGGCCGTGCGCGACTTCGAAGCGCTCGATCCCGAGGCGATCGCCCGCGAGGGCGTCGCGCGCGCCGCCGAGAAGCTCGGCGCCCGCGAGCCCCAGTCGGGCACCTACCCGGTCCTGATCGAGTCGGATCCCATGGGGGATCTGCTGCAGGTCTTCTCCGGGATCTTCTCGGGCAAGCTCGCCCAGGAGGGCAAGACCCTGCTCAAGGACCGGATCGGCGAGGCGATCGCCGCGAGCGTCATCACCATCGTCGACGATCCGCTCAACGTGGAGGGCTACGGGGCGCGCCCCTTCGACGACGAGGGCTGCCCTTCCAAGGTCGTGCGGCTGGTCGAGGGGGGCGTGTTCAAGGGCTTCTTGCACAACGCCGAGACCGCGCGCCAGGCCGGGGTGGCCTCGACGGGCCATGCGGCCCGGGGCGGCTACAAGGGCACCGTCGAGGTCGCGCCCTCCAACCTGTACCTGGAGCCCGGGGAGCGCGAGCCCGAGGCGATCCTCGCCGAGTTCGAGCGGGCCGTCATCGTCACCGAGGTGACGGGGCTTCACGCCGGGGCCAACGTGATCTCGGGGGACTTCAGCCTCCAGGCCCAGGGCTTCTGGTGGGAGGGCAAGAAGCGCTCGCCCATCCACAACTTCACCATCTCGGGCAACTTCTACGCCCTGCTCTTGGAGATCGCCGAGGTCGCCAGCGATCTCGAGTGGTTCACCTCCGGGATCGGCTCGCCCTCGGTGCTGGTCAAGGAGCTTGCGATCGCAGGGGCCTAGGGCCCTCGGGGGCCGGCCTAGCGTCGGCCCCCGCCCTCCTCGGTGAGGAACCAGGCGGGCTGCGCTCGATCCGGCGCCTGAAGCCGGCTGTGAATGGTCGGGAGGCGGGCGACCACCCCGAGCGCCATGGCGGTCAGGACGCAGACGAGGACCGAGAGGGCCTGCTGTGGGTTCGTCATCCGCCACCTCCCTGGGGCTTGATTAACAAATCGCAACAATTCCCGCAGCGTAGCCCAGCCCTCAGCTGCCGCGCAAGGTCCTGCCGCGCGTTGCCTTTACACGCCCCGCGCGGGCGCGGTAGGATGCCACCAGGCCTTCAAGCTGCCTGGCCGGGCCGAAAGGATGGAGCCGTGAGCGATCAACCTCTTAACGCGGGCGCTCGCCCGCTTCCGACCGTGCAGGAGGTCATCTCCTGCATGCACACCCTGCAGTCCGCCCTCGGGGCCTACGTCCAGTTCGACGCCCGCAACGACGAGGGAGGCAAGTCGACCGCCTCGGCTCGGGTCATCGGGGCCTACCGCAAGCTGATCCAGACCTACGATGTCCTGCCGGAGGGCCCTCGCCTCAACATGCGCGCGCCGATCCACGCCCTCCACGAGACGGTCGTGAGCATCGGCATCCCGCTCGGCCACTGCCGGGTGCCCCTGCCGGTGGAAGTGCCGCTTCCTGAGCTCGACCCCGAGGCCGATCCGGGCTAGCGCCGAGGGGTGCGACCTTCAGTTGACGCTTCGAGGACCGCAAGGCGTGTCGTATCGTGATCCCAGAGGGCGTCGCGCGCGGCGTCGTCACGAGCGACTGAAACTGAAGAGGAGGCCCCCCATGGCCCAGCCGGAAAAGGTGAGGGAGCTGGCCGAACTCACGGCGCGGCACCCCGAGGTCGCGGTCGAGCTGCTCGACCGGATCGGCAACATCCGCATCATCCTCTTCGACGGCCAGACGCATCCGGAATGCTTGCCCAGCGGGGGCACGCGCGATCGCATTTCGCACGAGGACCCCATCCCGGCGGTCGTCGCCGCGAACGTCTATCCCCGGGAGCTCTACGAGGACGCGGCGATGATCGACTTCGAGCCCATCGCGACCCGCGTCGGCCTCGACGAGGCGATCAAGGTCATCGAGGAGGACTGACTTCCCCAAGGAACGCCGCCCAGCTCGAGGGCGCAGGCGCCTCGAACGCCATGGGGCCCTTGGTCGGGTGCTCGAACGAGAGCCGCGCCGCGTGAAGGGCCATGGGCCCGGGCGCCGGGGCGGGGTGGTAGCGGATGTCGCCCAGGATGGGGTGCCCCAGGTGCGACAGGTGCACCCGGATCTGGTGGGTGCGCCCGGTCTCGAGCCTCAGCTCGAGCAGGGTGCGCCCCTCGCGGCTCTCCAGCGAGCGGTAGCGGGTCCGCGCCGCTTTCCCGTCCGGGCTGACCCTCATCTGCCCTGGCTCGACCGGGTCCCGGCCGATGGGCGCGTCGATCAGGCCCTCCCCCGCGAGCTCTCCCTCGACCCAGGCCAGGTAGACCCGCTCCATCGAGCGCGCAAGGACCTGAGCGAGCAAATGGCGGTGGGCGCTCTCGGCCTTGGCCAGCACCAGGAGCCCGCTCGTGTCGCGGTCCAGGCGATGGACGACGCCCGGCTGCGCCACGCCGCTGATGCCCGGCCAGTGGGGGATGTGGAAGAGCAGGGCGTTGAAGACGCTGCCGCTCCACCAGCCCGGCCCCGGATGGGTCGCCATGCCGGCGGGCTTGTTGACCACCACCAGCTCGTCGTCGGCGTACCGGATGTCGAGGGGCAAGTCCTCGGGCGTCACCGCGCTAGGTTCGACCCCGGGCGGCGTGACGTGGACCGCGGCCCCCGGCCAGAGGCGCAGGGACGGCTTGACGTGCGAGCCGTCTACCGCGACGCGGCCCGCCTCGATCCAGCGGCGCGCCTCGATGCGATCGATCGAAGGGAGCGATTCGGCCAAGAAGACGTCGAGCCGGGCGTCGGAAAGGGCGTGGAAGGTCATGCGTTCAGCCATGGGGGGTATTCTAGCACTCCCTGACTACTCGATGGCCTCGATCGCGAGCACCTGATCCGCCTCGGGCTCGCTCGGCCGCGGCTTGCGGGGGCGATCCGGCGCGCGGAGCTCGTCGGGGGCCTCGGGGGCCTCGGGGTGGATGGAGGCGAGGGCGCGCTCGTCGCCGATGCGCTCCAATGCCCCTGCGACCACCTGCCGGAACGTGAGGGGGGGCTCTTCCTCCGCCGCGTCCTTCGCTCGGCGCTGCTTGCCGGGGCGTCCGGCCTGCTTGAGGGGCTTCTTGACCAGGCCGATCCGCTCCCAGAACGTCTCGCTGGGCTTCTGCATGCTGAGCGCGGCGAGCAGAGGCTTGACCGCACGCACGTCGCCCAGGTCCCCCAGGGTCTCGGCCGCGGCGAAGCGGACCCCCTGGTCCGGGTCCCAGAGGGCCTCGATCAAGGGGTCGATGGCGCGGCTGTCCCCGATGGCCTTGAGGGAGAGCGCGGAGCGGCGTCGCACGTCGCGGCTGGGATCCTGCAGGGCCTGGATCAGGCCGTCCACGGCCTGGGAGTCGCCGATCAGGCCGAGGGCTTCGGCGGCCCGCACCCGTACCGTGCGGTTGGCGTCCTTGAGGGTCCTGACGAGAGGGGCGAGCGCCTTCCTGTCGCAGAAGTCGGCCAGGGCATCCACGGCGGCGGCCCGGACCCGGTGCTCGGGATCCGAGAGGGTGCAGACGAGCGGCTCGACCGCCCGGAAGTCTCCCAGGCGCTGGAGGGCCCGGATGACGGTGACGCGGACCGCGGCGTTGCTCGCGTGGCGCTCGTCTGCCCCCTCGCTCCCCTCTGCGCGCTTGCGCTGCCGGCGAGAAAGAGAAGGCAAAAGGGGGATGGCGAACGATCCCTTCCTGAGCGCCCGGGGGCCAAGGGCCGAGAGGAGCGGGATGACCGCCCGATCGTCTCCGAGCTCGCCGAGGGTCTCGGCGGCGGCTTCTCTGACCCCGTGGTCGGGATCCGTCAGGGCCTGGATGAGCGGCTCGACCGCGCGGCTGCTGCCGAGCTGGTTGAGGGCGAGGGCGCCGTGGCGGCGCACGTCCCGGCAAGGGTCCATGAGGGCCGAGACCAGGCTCTCGATGGCCTTGGCGTCGCCCAGGGTCCCGAGCGCCTCGGCGGCGCGAGCGCGCACGAGCCGGTGAGGGTCCTTGAGGGCGCGCATGAGCGGCTCGACCGCACGGCTGTCGTTGAAGTCGATCAGGGCGCAGACGGCCGCGGCGCGCACCCGGTACTCGGGGTCGCCGAGGGCCTCGAGCATGGGCGAGACGGCCCTGAGGTCCTTGAGGGCGCCGAGCGCCTCGAGGACCTCGACCCGGATCTTCCAGCTCGTGCAGGCGAGCGCCTGGATGAGGGGCTCGACCGCGCGCGAATCTCCCGCCTGGGCAAGCCCCCTCACCGCCTGCGACCGCGTCGCGAGGTCGGTGCTCGTGAGGGCCTTGAGGTGCGCGAGCACGTCGGCGTAGTCGCCGCGGCTCTCTGCGAGCCCCTCGCGCGAGGGCCTGGCGACGCGCGCCTCAATGGCGCGAGCGTCTGGGGTGCGTGCGTCCAGGGTGCGAGTCTCCACGTCGATACCTCCGCCTACCTGCTTCGTTATCCCCGGAACCGTTGCAGGGCTAACGTCCGTGACGGGCGGCGCGCGCCGCAGTAGAATGGAAGCTGGCGATGAAACAAGAGCCGCATCGCCGACCGAAGGGAGTCCAACTTGTACCAGCGCCGCCGCGAAGCCGTCATGAAGGCCATGGGCCATGGGGTCGCCATCCTTCCGAGCGCCCCCATCACCGTCCGCACCGCCGATCTCGACCACGAGTACCGGCAGGACAGCGACTTCTTCTACCTGACAGGCTTCAAGGAGCCCGAGAGCGTCCTGGTCCTCGCTCCCGATCACCCCGAGCACAAGGTCATCCTCTTCGTGCGCGCGCGGGACAAGGAGCGCGAGACCTGGGACGGCAGGCGCGCCGGCACCGAGGGGGCGCTGGCCGACTACGGGGTGGACGCCGCCTACACCATCGACCAGTTCGACAAGGTGATCGAAACCTACCTGGACAACCAGGAGCACCTCCACTTCCAGCTCGGCAAGAACAAGGCCTGGGACGAGCGCATCCTCGCGCTGCTCAAGCGCTACAAGGCCCGCGCCCGCAGCGGCGTGAGCGGGCCCTCGACCCTTCACGACCCCACCGAGATCCTCCACGAGCTGCGCCTCTTCAAGTCGGTTGCGGAGATCGACCTGATGCGCAAGTCGGCCTCGATCGCCGCCGAGGCCCACACGCGGGCCATGACCGCGACCCGATCGGGAATGCACGAGTACGAGATCCAGGCCGAGATCGAGTACGTCTTCAAGCGCCGCGGGGCCATGGGGCCCGCCTACGGCTCGATCGTCGGCGGCGGGGCCAACGGCTGCATCCTGCACTACGTCGAGAACGACGCCGTGCTCAAGGACGGCGATCTCCTGCTCATCGACGCGGGGGCCGAGTACGGCTTCTACGCCTCCGACATCACCCGCACCTTCCCGGTCAGCGGGCGCTTCAGCCCCGCCCAGCAGGAGGTCTACGAGGTGGTGCTCGAGGCCCAGCTCGCGGCCATCGACGCGATCAGGCCCGGGGTGAGCTTCCAGGCGGTTCACGACGCGGCGGTGCGCGTCCTGACCGCGGGGCTGGTCAAGCTCGGCATCCTCTCGGGCGAGGTGGAGGCCCTGGTGGCCGCCGAGGCCTACAAGCCCTTCTACATGCACAAGACCAGCCACTGGCTCGGGATCGACACGCACGACGTCGGCGCCTACAAGGTGAACGGCGAGTGGCGAACCCTCGCGCCCGGCATGGTGCTGACCGTCGAGCCCGGCCTCTACCTCAGCGCGGGCCACGAGGGGGTCGATCCCCGCTACGCCGACATCGGGATCCGCATCGAGGACGACGTGCTCGTCACGCCCGACGGCCACGAGGTCCTCACCCACCAGGTCCCCAAGGCGGTCGAGGAGATCGAGCGCCTGATGCAGGCTTCTATGGCCGCTTCGCGGTAGGACCGTGTACGCGGCGTTCGCGGGCTACCGGTCCCGCCGATCCTCGGACCCCGCGCGGACCGATTCGGCGGTGCTGGTGCCCGTCTGCCTCGACCCCTCGGGGGACTTCCTGCTCTACGCGCTGCGCTCCGAGCGACACGGGGCGCACCGGGGGCAGGTGTGCTTCCCGGGAGGCAAGCGATCGCCCGAGGACGCGGACCTGGTCGCCACCGCGCTGCGCGAGGCCCACGAGGAGATCGGCCTCGACCCCGGCGCCGTCGAGGTCCTGGGGGTGCTCGACGACGTGATCACCCCTACCGGCTTCACCATCACGCCGGTGGTCGGGCAGGTCTCGATGCCCTACGCCTTCTTCCCCAACCCCGACGAGCTCTCCCGGCTCATCCGGGTGCCGGTCGTCGACCTCCTGGACCCCGCCTTGATCCCGCTGGTGAGCGACCCGAGCGCCAGCCCCTGGACCCGGGACGCCTTCGAGGCCGACGGGGTGCGGGTGTGGGGCGCCACCGCCCGGATCACTCGCCAGTTCGTCGACCGCCTGCGCGAAGGGATGCCCCCGCGGTCCCAGGATGGTCCGGCCGTTCGCTGACGAGCCCCGGCTCCGCGATTTGGCCGATGCCGCCGTGGCTGCGCCGCCTCGAGATGGCGTACCATGCCACAGGCGGCATCGAGGCTGGCCATGAAAGGGAGGGCTTTGCGATGGGCATACGCGAGGACAGGATGGCCATGAAGCCCGTCGAAGAGCTGAGCCGGCAAGAGGCTATCCAGGAGCTGGAGCGGCGCGCCCACGCGACCCTCGGCCCGAAAGTGCGCCTCAAGGCGGTCTTCTACCGCAACCTCTCCTGGGAGGCCGAGCTCGAGGGGCCCGACCTGCCGGAGGGCACTCACGGCTACCTCTACGACGACCCGACGGGCGACGTGCAGTTCGGCACCCGCATCGAGCCCGGCACCGGGCACTGAAGAGCGGGGCCTAGCCCGCGCAGATCACCTGGTTGCGCCCCTGGCGCTTCGCGGCGTAAACGGCCCGATCGGCCCGCTCCAGCAGGTCGCCCGGCGTCAGGTCCTCGTCCTGGAGCTGGGCGACGCCGATCGAGGCGCTCAGCCGCACGCGCCGCGGTCCGCTCGTCTCCTGGACCTCGAGCTCCTGGAGGGCCTCGCGCAGCCGCTCGGCGAGGATCGCCGCTCCCTCGCGCTCGGTCTGGGGCAGGATCACCGCGAGCTCCTCGCCGCCGTAGCGGGCGACGGTGTCGCACGCCCGGGCCGAGGCCTGCACCGTTCGCGAAACCTCCCGCAGCACCTCGTCGCCGGTCGGATGGCCGTAGGTGTCGTTGATCCGCTTGAAGTGGTCGATGTCGATGAACATCAGGCTGAGGGGCTGCTCGAAGCGGCGCGCCTCGAAGAAGCGCTTGGCCAGCTGCTCCTGGAAGTGGAGGTGGGTGGTCAGGCCGGTGAGCCCGTCGGTCACCGCCTTTTTCTGGGCGTCGAGGTACAGCCTGCTGACCGCCTCGAGCTTGGTCCGGTGCAGGGCCTGCTCGGCCTTGAACAGGAAAGGGGCGATCGCCTGGGCGCACGCGGGGGCGGCCTCGGCCATGGCCCTGAGCTCGGCGCTCCCGTAGGGGAGGCCGGATCGCCGGGCTCCGATGGTGGCGAGCCCGATCAGCTCGCCGTGCAGGGTGAGAGGCAGGCATGCGCGCGCGCCCACCTGGAACATCAGCTGGTCGAAGGCGCTCGGGAAGCCGTCGGCGCTCGAGCCGACCAGCCAGGGGTCATGCTGCCCGGAGGCGAGCCACTCGCGCAGCGAGAACTCGGGAAGCACCAGGGTCGTCGGGTAGGGCCCCTGCCCCGCCACCAGGTGGAGGCTGGCGTCGCCGGGGGGCGGCAGCCAGACGAAGGCCTGGCTGGCATCCAGCCCCTGCTGAAGGCGCGAGGCGATGAGGCGGGCGACCTCGCTCAGGTCCTTGGCCGACCGGGTGGCCTCCGCGAGGCCCCTCCAGCCGGCAGCGCGCGGATCGAGCCCCGGCGCGCGGCGCGGACGCCGCAGCATGCGCCGCAGGGGCCCGAGCCCGAGGGCCACCAGCCCCCCCGCGACGAAGCTCGAAGCATCGGGATCGAGGCCGAGCGCCGCGCCCAGGGCCAAGCGCGATCCCGCGTAGGCCCCGACGCTCGCGGTGCAGGCGACGAGCAGGGCGAAGGCCCGCGCCTTCAGCGCGCGGCGCTGGCGAGGTTCGAGCGGGGGAATGGACGACGCGGGCTTGCGGGGCATGATGCGATCATAGGGGCGCGCGGCGCGGGTTCAAGTGCAAGCGTCACGATGGGCGGGTCGCCTCAGTCCTGCCCCCCCGAGCGCCAGTCGCCCACCGACCCCACCTCGTCGCGGGCCAGTGCGAACAGGTCGCGCCGGGTCTGGTCGTCCACCGGGGGGGCGGTGGGCGTGTCCGCGCGCGAGTAGGCGTCTGGTGCGAGGTCGTTGATGGGCACGCTGCCCCGGAAGTCGGGCACCCCCTCGATGAACTGCCTGACGAGCACCGTCAGCCCGACGGCGCCCGCCACGCACAGCACCAGTAGCAGGACCAGGCTCAGGACCACCCCCCAGACCGGCAGCGAGAACGTGATCATGGCGGCCCCCTTTCCTTCGGAAGGGAAGCTTAGCGCCGGGTGGCCCCGGTCGCAAGCGACGACCGGGCCAGAGCGATAGCGCCTGGAAGCTTAGACGCCCGCGGCTTCCGCGGCCATGCAGCACTTCTTGTACTTCTTGCCGCTGCCGCAGGTGCAGGGATCGTTGCGGCCCACCTTCTCGCCGGCGAGGTAGGGGGTCTGGGGGCCGTGGTGGTGGCCGTGATCGTGGCCGCAGCTGGAGTGGTCGTGGTCGTGGTCGTGCATGGCGCCTCCGGGGCGGGGATTTCCCGCGATGTGATACGAGCCCGTCCTTTAGATGAGCCCGTCCTGATACGAGCCCGTCAATTATATACGAGATGAAGCGCTCGACCCCAAGCGCCCTGGCTTGGGGTATAATCGCGTCGATGCCTGCCGCTCGTCCTCATAACCGTCGCTTCCTGGCCCTCGCCCTCGCGTCTTTCGTCGCGGCGCTCTCGGGCTGCGGGGACCCGATCCCCAATGCCCCCAACGGCCCTCGGCTCGAGGAGCGCACCGTGCTGCGCACCATCCCCCAGAAGAAGGGCAAGCTGGAGCGGCTCCGGGGCGAGCTGGTCCTGACCACCGAGGGCAGCCCCTACGAGCAGGGCTTCCAGCACGGCTACCTCCTGCGCGACGAGCTTCGCACCTTCTACCGCGAGTACTACGAGGGGAAGCTGTTCGCAGCCTTCAAGCCCTTTCCCGGCTTCACCTACGCGTGGTATGCCCGCTCTCTGGCTTCCGCCTACACCGCCGACGAGCGCGCCGAGATCAAGGGCCTCGCCGACGGATCCGGCATGAGCGAGGACCAGATCCTCGTCATGCAGGCCGAGGCGCCCTGGGGGCCCCCGGCTTCCTGGCTGGGTCTGGGCGTCCCCCTGCGTCCCGTCTTCGGGTCGGCGGCCTTCGTCGCCCGGGGCCCGGCGACCATCGGCGGGGCGACGCTCGTGGGCGCGAGCGTCAGCGGCCTGGGGTACGGCCAGCTGCACCGCTTCGCCCTGATCAGGGTGCAGCATCCATCCAAGGGTTACGCCTTTGTCCAGCCGGGCTTCGTCGGGCGGGTGATGGACGGCGGGATGGCCTGGAACGAGCGGGGACTCAGCCTCGCGGCCAACGATGCTCGCATGCGCTGGGCCAACGCCTCGGGCGTCACGGCGGGCCTGCTCACCCGGCGCGTCGCGCAGAGCTGCGCCACCCTGGACCAGGCCGAGGCCCTGGTTCGATCCCTTCGCCCCCGCGCCGGGCAGGGCTTGCTGCTCACCATGGCCACGCGCGAAGGGGCGCGCGTCCTGGAGGTGGGGCAGACCGTCTCGGATGCCTGGCAGGGCCGCGATCGCATCCAGGTTCGCCCCGTCCCTGCCGCCATCGCCGTGACCAGCGCCTATCACGCGGAGGCGTTCCGGGAGGTGGCGGGGAGCGATCCCGACGCGGCCGCGCGCGAGTCTCGCCTGGTGGGCATGTTGCAGGGCTCCTTCGGCCGTCTGGACGTGAGCCGGGCCATGGAGATTCTCAGCGACCGCGCCGTCGCCCTCGACGCGGCCGTGCCGGGCCTGCGCCTCGGCCCGTTCACCCTTGCCGCCCCCGCCCGGGTCACGACGGTGCTCAGCGCCGTCCGCAGCCTGGAGGCCGAGACGCTCTACCTGGCCCAGGGGCGCGAGACGCTCGAGAGCCCGGCGCAGTTCGAGGCCTTCGGGCTGGCCGAGCTGCTGTCGAGCACGTCGTCGGTGCCCGTCCCTCGCCTGCCTGGCCCCCCAAGCGCGACCGCGAGCCCCGCGCTCGCGCCTTAGCGCTCCGCGCAGGGCTCGCGGCCGAGGGGGCTACCTGGTCTCGAGGTGAAGGGTGAGCGCGCGGTAGCTCGCGGCGAGCCGCTCGGGATCGGCCCCGACCTGCGAGCCGGCGCCAAGAGGGCGCTCGCCCAGCAGGGCCCGGGCGATCGCCCGGGGCGCGGTGTCGCTGGCGAGCGCGGCCGGTGAAGGCTGCACCCTGGCGAGCGCGCAGCCTCCGAGCACCGTGCCGAGGGCCGCCAGAGAGGCCATGAAAGTCTTGCTCATGCCGGGAATCTTCCCCTTTCCGGGCCCGTACGTGGGGACCCAAGAACGACTTACCCCGCCCGTCCCGCGGCATCGCGGGGCAGGCGGGGTAAATCTCGGCGAAGGTTACTTGAGGATGCTCTCGCCCGAGTTGACGCGCCAGTCATCGAGCATGGCGTCCAGGTCCTTGGTGGTCTTGCCGTTGCGCAGGACCATGTCGTTGTCGCTGCTGGTGTCGGCGTCCATTGCCCCGACGGTGCCCTTGACGCTGCCGCTGTCGCGATCGCCCGAGACGGTGCCCGAGATGTCCAGGTACTGCGAGCCGTTGCGCTTGATGTTGAGCATGTTGATCTTGTCGCCGTCCTTGGTGAAGACCTCCAGGCGATCGTAGGGGACCCCGCTGTCGAACTTGTCCTTGCTCATCTTCACGTGGCCGCCGCCGGGCAGCTGGATGTCCTTGCCCGCCTCGAAGGGGTAGGCCTTGCCGTTGATGGTGACGGTCTTGCTCGCAGCGTCGAACTGGACGGTGTTGCCGTCGGTCTTGACCGCGGCCTGGGTCTGCCAGATGCCGGAGCTGCCCTTGATGGGCTCCTGGCGGGACTGGACCATCAGGTCGCCGCTGTCGGACTTGAGCAGGACGAAGTCGCCCTGCTTCTTGTTGTCGTACTTGCCGCCGTCGGCGGTGGTGATGTGGGGGTCGGCCACCGAGAGGAACTTCTGAGGCTTGCCCATCTTCTCCTTGGGCTCCTCTTTCTTCTTCTCCTCGACCTTCTTGGGCTCCTCCTTCTTTTCTTCGACCTTCTTGGGTTCTTCGTCCTTCTCCTCGGGCGTCTTGACGGTGGTGCCGGGAGCGGTCCCGGGCAGCTTGCCGACGGGATTGCCCTCGGCCTTCTCGTCGCCCTCGTCATCGCCGCCGATGAGGCCGAGCAGGCCATCCAGAAGGTCGATGACGTTGCCCAAGGTGGGGTCGATCTTGGTGGGCGAGGACACGTCGACCGGCGACGAGTCGCGCAGCACGATCTCCGAGGTCTTGCCGGAGCTCACGACGGCGGTCGTGTCGGGCGCGGGCGGAGGCGTGATGGGCTCGGCCGCGCGGGACGTGACCGGAGAGGACTCGATGGGAGCGATCTGCTCGACGGGCTTCGCCGGCTCGGCGAACCTGGGCTGGATTCCCTCGGAAAACCGCGCCGAAATCGTGCCGTCAGCCATGGTGAAGCTCCTTTGCGTAAACGGGGGATGATGAACGACAACCCCTTCTCTTATGCCGGGAATCACGTTAAAGCTTGTCGAACAGTATCAAGCGTTCGTTAAAACTCCGTCGCGCTTGCGCTAAATCTCCGCGCGTGCAAGCCTGGCTAGGAGGCGTTTGGACCCGGTATAATGAGGTCGGTCGAGGCCAGGGGGGCCGGTTTGCGCGCCCCCACCCGAGAGGGAGACCCATGCTGATCACCCGACGCTTCAGGTTCGCCGCCGCCCACCGCTACTACGACGAGGCCCTGGGCCTCGAGGAGAACCAGCGGCTCTTCGGCCCGTGCGCCAGCCGCCACGGCCACGGCCACAACTACGTCCTGGACGTGAGCGTGCGCGGGACGATCGCGCCGCGCACCGGCATGATCGTCAACCTGAAGGACCTCAAGGACGTCGTCCAGGAGAAGGTGATCTCCCGCTACGACTTCAAGCACCTCAACTTCGACATGGACGACTTCAGGGACACCCAGCCGACCTGCGAGGCGATCGCCATCCGGGTCTGGGAGCTGCTCGAGGGCGAGATCCCGGGTTGCGAGCTGGCGCGCGTTCGGGTGTACGAGAGCGAGGACCTGTTCGCCGACTACGAGGGCGAGTCGGCATGAGGCGCGCGGCGCTCACGCGGGTCTTTCGCTTCTCGGCGGCCCACCGTCTTCACAGCCCCTTTCTCGACGACGAGGCCAACCGCGAGCTCTACCGGGACTGCAACAACCCGGGCGGGCACGGCCACAACTACGTGCTGGAGGTGACGCTGAAGGGGACCGTCGCGCCGCGAACCGGCATGCTGGTCGATCTGCCTCTGTTCGAGCGCATCGTCCATGAGCGGGTGCTGTCGCGCCTCGACCACCAGTTCATCGGGGTCCGGGAGTTCGGGCCCGATCCTGATCCCGACGCCTTCATCTCGACCTCCGAGGTGGTGACCGCCATGATCTGGTCGTGGCTCGACGGAGCCTTCCCCGAGGGGGTGAGCCTCGCGCGAATCCGGCTCGAGGAGACCCGCAACAACTTCTTCGAGTACCGCGGCGAGGACTCCCTCGCCACTCACCAAGGAGATCCCTCATGATCAAGCGCGTCGTCATCGTCACGGGCGCGAGCCGCGGCATCGGGGCAGAGATCGCGCGCCGCCTGGCCTTCGAGGGCTACCGGGTGGTGCTCGCGGCGCGCTCCCATGCCCCCCTCCATGCGCTCGCCGCGGAGCTGCCCGAGGCGATCGCCCATCCTCTCGACGTCACCGATCCCGTGCAGGTCCAGGGCCTCGTGGACAGGACGATGGAGCAATGGGGCCGGATCGACGCCCTGATCAACAACGCGGGCCATGCGCACGTTGCCCCGGTCGAGGAGATCACCCCCGACCAGTTCGCCCATCAGCTCAACGTCAACGTGATGGGGCCCTTCCTCTGCACGCGTGCGGTGCTGCCCATCATGCGGGCCCAGCACGGCGGGCAGGTGGTCAACGTCCTGTCCGTGGCAGCAAAGCGGGCGTTTCCGAACTGGAGCGCCTACTGCGCCTCCAAGTTCGCCCTGGACGGCTTCGGTCAGGCCTTGGCCGAGGAGCTGAAGGGAACGGGGATTCGCCTGACGGCGATCTACCCGGGCGCCACCGACACGCCCCTCTGGGACGGGATGGGGATGTCGGCCGAGCAGCGCGCCGGCATGGTGCGGCCCGAGGACGTGGCGGACGCGGTGGCGTTTGCCCTGCGCCAGCCCGCGCGCACGCGGGTGGCCGAGGTGATCGTCGAGCCCTCGAGGGGGGACGTCTAGCCCTCGGAGCCTGCGGCCTGGGCCTGCAGGGCCTCGGCTGCCAGGCGCGCGGCGCGCTTGGATCGGATCATCAGCACCAGCGTGACGACGACCGCGATCCACCCCCCGAGCAAGGAGAGAAGGGCCACCGGGAGGAACCAGCCAGGAAACATGGGAGTCCTTTCGAGCGCATGGAGCGGGTGAGGGCGAGACGCCATTATACCGGTTTGGCGAGCTCTCCGCGCAGGAAGATGACGGCGGCTTCCGGCGTCCGGATGCCGTACTGGTTCTCCAGCTCGATCAGGATGTGGTCCCGCATGGCTCGGACCTCGCGCAGCGGGATCGCCAGGGTCTCGGCGATGCATGCGACATCCCAGCCCGCCGCCAGCATCGGCATGATGCGGTCGTGATCGGTCGAGTGGCCAGGAATGCGGAAGCGCCAGCGCTTGCGCTGGACGATCTCCTTGAGCACGATGTGCCCCAGCTTGAGGGTCTCGCGATCCGCATCGCTCAGCGGATCATCGCTGGCACAGCGGTGCAGCGTGATGAGCGGCGCGAAGTTCGGGGTCAGGCGCTTTGGCGCGTAGACGGCCCGTTGGATCCCCTGGGACCGCATGAACGCCTGGATGAGGCGTTCGACCAGCAGGATCTCGGGGGGGATTTCGAGCGATGGCGGAAAGGCGATCGGTGAGGTGGCAGCCACTTCCACGTAGCCACCCACCCGCTCGGAGAAATCGACCGCCGAGAAGTTCGGGCACGGAATCTCCTGGGGAAAGAGGGTGCCGGGGAGACCCTCTGCCTCCGACATGTAAACGACTTCCGAGTATTCGGGATGACGCCGGATCTCCGAGTAGACGGCGCGATCCCAGTCCGTCGCGGCTCGGATCGCATCGATGAGCGCGACGACGCAGCCAAGGTAGGTCGTCTCGGGGGCGTAGACCCTTTCGAAGAGGTCCGGCAGGGCTTCAGCGAAGCTGGCGGCGTCGGGGCGGGAGGTCATCGCTTCTCATTTCTCTACAATGCAAAGACAAAGTAATTATAACCTTATCGCTCCAATGTAGGAAATCTTGTGCGATGACGCCCCGCCCAAGACGGCGAGTCGGCGCTAGCTCACCTCTCCCAGCGCACGAGGAAGGCGCCTACGGTCATGCCCGGTCCCACCGCCACCATGATGCCGATGTCGCCCGCTTCCGGCTTGTTGAAGGCCAAGAGCTTGTCGAGCGAGAAGAGCACCGAGCAAGAGTTCATGTTGCCGTGCAGCCTCAGAACCTCGTAACTCGGAGCCATCTGAGCATCCGTCAGCCCCAGCCCGCCCTGGCAAACCTCGAGAACGCGGCGACCGCCGGTATGGAAGGCCCAGTGCTTGACTTGAGCCAGTGAGAGGCCGTGACGTTTCAGCAGGCGCTCGACCACTCTGGGCAGCACGCTGCCCGCGATGTCAGGCACCGCGCGATCAAGCAGCCCCTCCCAGACGGTGCCTTGCTTGAGGGCGACGGCGTTGAGCGAGTCGGGTGCGAGCTCTTGCTGCGAGTCGAGGATCGAGGGGTAGGCCGCTCCTTGCTCCGACTCGCCGTCGCCTTCCGCTGCCAAGATGATGGCTCCTGCGCCCTCCCCGAACAGCAGCTGCTGGACGATCACGGACTTGTCGTTCGGGTCTTGAGCGGGGTTGTACAGCGCTGCCTGGACTTCCGTGCAGACGACGGCGACCTTCTTGGCCTGCTGCGAGACGATGAGGGCACGGGCGATCTGCATGGCCGGGAAAGCAGCGAGGCATCCTTGCCCCACCAGGTCATAGCGAAGCGCCGAGCGGCTCCCAATGCCGTAGGTCTCGCAGAGCACCTCGGCGATGCCCGGCATCATGTAACCGGTGGATGTGGCGGTGATGACCGCATCCAGCTCGCGCGGATCGATGCTCGAGCCTGAGGCCTTCAACACGGCCTCGGCGGCCAGCCGCGGAGCGTGCTCGCGATGATAGGCCCCCAGGGTGTCCGCCGTCGCCGAGGCCAGCAGATCCTTGATCGGAGCGCTGAAATTCCTGGTGTCGATGCTGGCGCCAGCGACGATCGCTGCGGCAAAGGCGTTGCCCGTGTACCCAAACTGCTCGAAGAGGTCGGCCTGCGAGTAGGAGGGCGGCGTTGCGGTACCGAGACCGAGCACGGGGATGCTCTGGTAGGTCGCGATGGAGATGGAAGGTGCAAGGGCGGGGGCCTTGGTAACCGTGGTCTGGCGCATCTGCATGGGCTGACATCCTTTCGCCGATCGTAGGTGACGGGAAACGAGCTGACCTGGGTCGCCGGTGACCGTGAGATTTGACAACGAAAGTAACGAAGCATCTTACGGGCATCGTTCCACTTGATTATTATTCCCGCCACTGTGTTAAACTTTTTATGGGCGTCTTAAAGCCTCATAAAAAGTCAGAAAAGCACCTGAACGTGCCGGCGTTTGTTATACTTGGCGCTGGTTTCATAACCGAGCAGCAGGGGGAAAGCTTGTCACAACAACGAGTTTTCGATGCTCTGTGCCTGATGAGTCACGAGCTGAGCATCGCCACGTCGCTTCATGAAGTCCTGGACGTGGCGACGCGCCGGGTGAACGAGACGCTGGGGGAGGCGCGGTTGACCCTCTGGCTCTGGGATCCCCGGCTCGAGGCGCTCCAGCTCAAGGGCACCTACGCGCTCTCCGAAGCCGAGGTGGCGGCGAACAACGCCATCGCGCAGACCGATCGCTTCCGCCAGGGCAGCCCCGTCTTCCGGAGCTTCGACCGGGTCGAGCCCCTGGCCGTCACGGCCCTGGGGGCGTCAGCGCACGCGGTTGGGGCGTTTTGCGTCTCCTCGGCGTTCAAGGCCTGCTATGTCGCCCCGGTGGTGTCGTTGCGCGGCGCGCTCGGGGCCCTTGCCCTCTTCAGCCCGCAGGCCTACGAGGACGAGGCCTTTGTCCTGCGATGCCTACAGGCGATGTCCGCTCAGCTCAGCTCCTCGATGACCCAGGATCGCCTTCGATCCGAGCTGACGGAGAAGGCGACCCAGCTGCGCCTCACCAACAGCCAGCTCGAGCACGTCATCGACGAGCTGCGCGAGGTGGACCGGGTAAAGACGGGCTTCCTCAACGCCGTGAGCCACGAGCTGCGCACCCCCCTTGCGACCATCCAGGGCTACGCGGAGCTGCTCGAGGACGGTGCCGCAGGGGAAATGAACCCCGAGCAGAGCAGCTTCGTGGCGCGCATCTCGGGCGCTTCGCTCCAGCTCAAGTCCCTGGTCGACGATCTGCTGGATCTGGCGTGCCTCAATGCCGGCAAGTTCCGCCTGGAGCCCAGGGCCTTCCACTATGCCGATCTCATGCGCGACGTGGTGGGGCAGCTGAAGGTCATCAGCGACAGGAAGCGCCAGACCCTGACCCTCGCGGTGGAGTCGGAGATCCCCATGCTGGAGATCGACCCCTTGCGCCTCACCCAGGTGGTGAACAACCTCGTCTCCAACGCGATCAAGTACACCCCCGAGCAAGGGAGCGTCCACGTCCGGGTGTCCCTCGCGGAGCGGATGGTCCGCACCGAGGTCCGCGACACGGGCATCGGGATTCCCGAGGGGCATCGCGGGATGCTCTTCTCGAACTTCCACCGGGTGGACAACCGCCTCTCGCGCGAGGACGGCGGAGTGGGCCTGGGGCTCGCCATCTCCAAGGGCTTCGTCGAGGCCCACGGTGGCCGGATCGATTTCAGCAGCGCCCCGGGAGAGGGCAGCACCTTCTGGTTCGAGCTCCCCGTCCCCCGCGAGGGGGATCTAGCCGAGGGCTAGCCCCCGGCGTGCGCGCTCTTCGGCGATCTCCTCGGCCGGATAGGTGATGATTTCCGCGAGCGTCGGGTGCAGGTGGGGAATCTGCATGAGGCGCTCGACCGTGCACCGGAACTCCATGGCCACGATCAGCTCGTGGATGAGATCCGCCCCCTCCGGCCCCACGATGGCGGCCCCCAGGATCTCGCCGGTGGCGGGATCGGCGAGCAGCTTCACGAAGCCCTGCATGGCACCCTTGCCCATGCACTCGGCCTTGCCCAGGTCCTCGAAGGCGTACTTGCCGACGAGCACCTCGCGCCCCTCGGCGGCCGCGTCCTTCTCCGAGAGGCCGACCCGCGCGACGTTGGGGTCGGTGTAGATGGCGCTCGCCAGAAGGCGGTAGTCGGCGGTGCGCGCGGGCGACTTGTCCAGCATGTTGTGGGCGGCCACTTCCGCCTGCTGGATGGCCACGTGCACCAGGAAGAAGTCGCCCAGGCAGTCGCCGGCGGCGAAGATGGCGGGGTTGCTGGTGCGCATCCGGGCGTCCACCCGGATGAGGCCGTTCGGTGCCTCGACGCCCGCCGCCGCCAGGTCGAGCGGGGCGATGAGGGGGGTGCGGCCGGTGGCGACCAGGATCTCCTCGGCCTCGAGGACCATGGTGCGATCCCCCTGCGCGAGCGTCATCGCCTTGAGGCCGTCCCGGCGCTCGACCGAGAGGGGCTTGACGCCCCGGAGGAGGGTGATGCCGTCCGCCGCGATGGCGGCCTCGACCACCTCCTGGACGTCCAGGTCCTCGCGCGAGAGGACGTGCTCGCCCCGGACGATCATCGTGACCTTGACGCCGAGCCGGGCGTAGAACTGGCCGAGCTCGAGGGCGATCACGCCGCCGCCCCACACGATCAGGCTCGCCGGCAGGCGCGTGAGGTCCATGGCCTCGTCGCTGGTGATGTAGCCCGCCTCGGCGAGGCCCGGCACCGCGGGGACCGAGGGGGTCGAGCCGGTGGAGACGAGGAAGCGATCCGCGGTGTAGGTGACGCCGTCCACCTCGATGCGGTCGGGGCCGCTGAAGCGGGCCGACCCCTGGATGAGCCTTGCGTTGGGCGCCTTGCGGATGCCCTCGACTCGGTAGGCCTGGAAGCCCTTCACCAGCCGGTGCTGCCGCGCCATGATGGCCTGGAAGTCCGCCCTCACGCCCTCGACTTCGATCCCGAGCTCCGAGGTCTCGCGGATCAGCTGGAGGACGTCGGTGGTGCGCAGCATGGTCTTGGTGGGCATGCACCCGCGAAGGATGCAGAGGCCGCCGAGCGGCCCCTTGTCGACCATCGCGACCGACTTGCCGTGCGCGCCCAGGATCCGCGCCGCGTTGTAGCCCGCGCTCCCGGCCCCGATGATGATCGCGTCGAAGTGAGTCATGAGGGGCAGGCTTCTCCTGTATCGGCTGAGCGGGCAAGACCGCTCATTATCCCCCGCTCACGCGCGTTTGCCCAGTGGTCGTGCGTTTGGTCCGCGGCCTAAGTTTTGTATACTGCGCTCCACGCGGGCGGCCTCAGGCCCCCGGATCAGGGAGGTGCGATATGCAGCGCATCGTCATCGTCGGGGGGGGCTTCGGCGGGATCTACACCGCCCTCGCCCTCGAGAAGGCCTTGCGGGTGCGGGAGGACCTCCGGGTCACCCTGATCAACCGCACCAACTACTTCGTGTACTACCCCCTGATGCCCGAGGTGATCTCGAGCGGGGTCGAGCCTCGCCACGTGGTGGTGCCGCTGCGGACCCTCTTCAGGCGCGTCCGCGTCCTGGAGGCCGAGGTCCGCGCCCTCGACGAGAGCCGGCGCGAAGTCCTCGTCTATCGAGACGGCATGCAGGCGCGTCTGCCGTTCGACCACCTGGTGCTCGCGAGCGGCGTGGAGGCGAACCTCGCCGCCTTTCCCGCAGTGGCCGAGGTCGCCTTCCCCTTCAAGTCGGCCGAGGACGCGATCGCCCTCCACAACCAGATCGTGGACGCCTTCGAGGCGGCGGACTTCTCGGAAGAGCCGGCCGAGCGGCGCGCCCAGCTGACCTTCGTGGTGGTGGGCGGGGGGGCGACCGGAGTCGAGTGCCTGGGCGAGATCGAGGCCTATATCGAGGGGATCCGCCGCTACTACCCGCGCGTCGACCCGCGCGAGATCCGGCTGGTGCTGGTGGAGCTCGCCCCCCGCATCCTCGCCGAGGTCGGAGCGAGGCTCGGCGAGTATGCGGCCGATCGCCTGCGCCGTCGCGGCATCGAGCTTCACCTCGAAACCTCGGTCACCGACGCCGACTCGAGCCAGGTGCGGCTCTCCAACGGTGCGCTCATCCCGACCCGCACCCTGGTCTGGACCATCGGGACGGCCCCCACCGCCTTCACCAAGTCCCTCGATTTCCCGAAGGACGCCAAGGGCTACCTCAAGGCCGAGCCCACCCTCGAAATCGAGGGCCACCCCGGCGTCTGGGCCCTTGGCGATGCCGCACGGATCCCGGATCCCGACAACAGGCCTTACCCACCCACCGCCCAGCACGCGGTGCGCGAGGCCAGGCGCCTGGCCTCCAACCTGCTCTCGACGATCGACGGCCGGCCGCTTAAGCCCTACGTCTTCCACACGTACGGGACCTTCGTCTCGATCGGTGCCCACGACGGGGTCGCGGTGATCCGGGGCCGGCAGGTAAAGGGCTTGTTGGCCTGGCTCGCCTGGCGCGCGGTCCACTTCGGGCTCTTGCCCGGCGCCGAGCGCAAGCTGCGGGTCCTGGTGGACTGGCTCTTCTCGCGCAGCCGTCGCAAGGACGTGGTCCAGATCGGGCTGCGCCGGCCGGCGTCCCAGCTGGTGGTGACCCCGCGCGTCGCCTTCCTGCGCGAGGGCCTGGCGGTGCCGTCGTCGAGCGACGCCGAGCCGCCCTTGGTCTAGCGCTTCAGAAATCTCTCGCAAGAACGGAACCCGGTAAGGGGGGGCCGCGTCTAGGGGACAGCAGCCCGGGAGTGGGCTGGAAAATCAAGCGACGCCTCGATCCGAGGCGTTCTGCCGTCCTCTGGACTGAAAGGAGTCACCCCCATGTTCAAGAAGGCTTCCGCCCTCGTGCTCACCGTTTCCGCTCTCGGGCTGGTCGGCTGCGGCGCCCTGCCCGGCACCACCACCCCTCCGAGCGCCAAGGACGCCCAGATCAACGGCCGGGTGACCCACCTCGGCAAGGATCCCGGCCAGGAGCTGACCCTCTCGCTCAAGCGCTTCGACGGATCGAGCTTCCAGCGCCTCGGCACCAGCACCCGCAGCGACAGGCAGGGTCAGTACGCCTTCTCGGGCTTGAGTGCGGGCAAGTACCAGGTCTTCTACGACGACCAGGGCGAGGTGGTGGACGCGGCCGACGTCAACACCGTCGGCGCCTACGTGGACGCCTCGGTCCAGGTGGTCGAGATCGGCGCGAACGGCAGCGCCACCTCCAACTTCGACGTGGGCTGGCAGCTCTCGCCGACCATCAAGCCCAACGACGCCTTGCGGGTCGGCGGCTCCGATCGCTTCTCGTTCAGCTCCAAGTACGGCGACAGCGACGCCGAGTACCAGGTGCTGGTGGCCGACGGCGCAAAGCGCTCGGTCTGGTCCAGCGCCTGGACCAAGAGCACCAGCTTCGCATGGAACGGCAACGGCGGCAGCGAGACCAACAGCCCCACCCAGGCCTACGCCGGCACCGGCGCGCACTTCTACCAGGTCAAGTTCCGCAAGGCCGCGACGACCTTCGGCGGCGACGGCTACTACGGCCAGACCAAGTGGATCCCCTTCTCCGTGACCCGCTGAGCACCCTTCCTGCCCGTCGCGGCCGGCCCGGGCCCTCGCTTGTCGAGGGCCCGGGCCGTTTTGTATAGAACGGTGCTTGCATGGGTCAAGGGGCAAGAGTATATTAGTCCGGTTCAGCTCCCCTTTCGGGCGCCGCGCAGGACTGGTCCGCGTTTTCGCCCGGGTTATTAGGAAGCATCATGTATCTGATCGTCGGCTGCGGCCGATTGGGCGCCAGCCTGGCCATCCGCCTGGCCACCGAGGGCCACGAGGTCGTGATCCTCGACCACCTTCGCGAGAACTTCCACCTCAACCTCCCCCGGGACTTCAAGGGCAAGACGATCGCCGGCATGGAGATCGACGAGGCCATCCTCCGCCGCGCCGGGATCGCCCGCGCCAAGGCGGTCATCTGCGTGGCCCGCGACGAGAACACCAACATGATGGCCGCCGACGTGGCCCGCCTCATGTTCAACGTCCAGAACGTCATCGTCCGCATCGACCAGCCGAACCTGGTGGAGGCCTATCGTCAGGGCGGTTTCGAGGTCATCAGCCCCATCAGCATGGCCACCAGCGCCCTCGAAGCGAGCCTCTTGAAGGGCAAGGAACCGTAACGCCATGTACATTCTCATCGCGGGCGGCGGCAAGATCGGCCTCCACCTGATTCGCACCCTCCTCTGCAAGGGGCACGAGGTGGCCCTGATCGAGCGCGATCAGCGGGTCTGCGCCATGGTCGTCGACGAGTTCCAGGAGGTCGTCGTCCTGGCGGGCGACGCCACCAACCCGGAGCTGTTGCAGCGCGCCGACATCGCGCGCGCCGACGTGGTGGTGGCCGTGGCGGGCCGCGACCAGGACAACTACGTCCTCTGCAAGATGGCCAAGAACCTCTACGGGGTCAAGCGCACCCTCGCGCGGGTCAACGACCCGCGCAATGCCGACCTCTTCAAGCTCGCCGGGGTCGACTTCATCATCAGCGTCACCGCCATGGTGACCCGGGCCATCGAGTACGAGATCGTCCCCCACGACATCGCGACCCTCTTCACCTGGCACGGCCGCATGGCCATGGTCGAGGTGCTCATCCCGCCCAACAGCCCGGTGGTGGGGGTGCCCATCCGCAAGCTCGACTTCCCCGAGGGGGCCATCCTCTCGGCCATCTGGCGCGACGGCGAGGCCATGATCCCGCAGGGCGACACCACCCTCCAGCCGGGCGACGAGATCTTCGCCATGACCCTCCAGGGCCGCGAAGACCAGCTCCGCGCCACGCTGATCGGCTAGCCCCGTGGCCACGACGCAGCAAACCCGCGGCGGCACGGCGCCGCTGCCCAAGACCCATGCCCAGATCACCTGGTGGCTCGCCGCCGGCCTGGTCGGCGCCGACATCGGGACCTCGGTCTTCTACAGCACGGGGATCCTCTTCCCGCACGTGGGCTTCGCCGCCCCCTTCTTCATCCTGCTGGTGGTCGGGGCCATGTGGCTCTTCAAGGCGACCTACCAGGAGGGGACGGCGGTCGCGCCCATCAACGGCGGCGCCTACACCATGCTGCTCCAGACGGTCGGCCGTCGCTCCGGGTTGGTGGTGGGCAGCCTGACCATCCTCTCCTACCTGGCGACCGCGGTGGTGAGCGCCCTCTCGGGGGCCTACTATCTCTCGTCGCTCTGGCAGCACGCGCCCTGGCCCACGTGGCAGGTGGCCGCGGTCGCCGCGATCCCGGTGCTCCTCTTCGCCTTCCTCAACCTCTTCGGCCTGAAGGAATCGACCAAGCTGGTCTTCGGCATCGCGGCCTTCCACTTCCTGCTCCTCATCGTGATCGACGTCTGGGGCCTGTTCGTCGTCTTCACGCAGGGCGTCGACTGGTCACGCATCACCCATGGGGTCATGCATCTCGGCCCCCACGAGGCCATGCTGGGCCTGGCGGCGGCCTTCCTCGGGATCACGGGCTTCGAGACGGCCGCGCAGATCGTCGAGGAGCTCGAGGCCCCCTCCTGGAAGGCCATCCAGAAGATCTACCTGGCGATCGTCCTGCTGGTGAGCTTCACCGCGCCGGTGAGCTCCATGCTGTGCATGCTCCTGCTGGACGACGCGCAGCTCAAGACCTACAGCTCCAACATGCTCTCGGGGCTCGCCTTCACGTTGGGCGGAAAGCCGCTGCTCTACGTGCTGGTCATCGATGCCTGCCTGACCCTCTTCGCGGCGGTCAACACGGCCTACGCGGGCGCCACGGGCCTCATGACCACCATGGGCAAGCAAGGCAACCTGCCGTCGATCGTCCTTCACCAGTGGACCAAGCGGTTCTCCGCCTTCCAGGGCTACCCCTACGTCGCCCTGCCGTTCATGGCCATCTGCCTGCTGATGCTGCTCGCCTTGCCGGGCAGCGTCAACGAGCTGGGCGAGGTCTACGGCATGGCCTTCCTGGCGGTCATGGTGAGCTACTGCCTGGGCGTGGTGCTCTTGCGCCTTTACCAGCCGCACAAGATCGCTCGTTCCCCCTACCTGTCCCGGTGGGTGGCTCATTTCAGGGCCAAGGCGATCCCCATGGCCGCGGTGGCCGGCGGCGGGCTCTTGCTCTTCGCCGAGCTGGTCTTGCTGTTCACCGCCAAGAGCGCCCGGGATCTGGGGGTCCAGCTCTTCTTGATCGTCCTGCTGATCATGGTCTTCTACCGGCTGGGGCAGGTGGAGGGGCGAATGGTGCGCCTGCCGGACCTGCGCATCGGGCTGGGCAAGTTCCGCGACCTCGAGGAGTTGCCCGAGGACCTGCCGGTTTACGTCCTCTGCACCCCGGGGGCGACCCCGTCGCGCCTGGTGACGACCATCAGCTACCTCCTCAAGATCCACGGCCCCGACCCCATCGAGATCGTGCTCTTCCACGCCGAGGAGAAGGGCATGACCCACGGGGTGGTCTCCGAATCGCTGCAGCGCGTGGTCTCCCAGCAGCTCGAGGACTTCTTCTCCGAGCGGGATTTCATCCTGTCGGTCAAGGTCCTTCCCGGCAACCTGGCCGAGGTCCTGCCCGAGTACAAGAAGGTCAAGCGCATCGACCTGGTGTACATCACCAGTGGCCGGCTCCCCGAGCGCAGCGAGGCCATGCGCCAGCTGCTGGCCAACGAGCTGGGCCTCGACGTGATCCGCCTCGACGAGGCGAGCCTGCCCAAGGGGCCGGGCGCCTGGTTCAACCAGTGGGTCCAGGGCTTCCGCAAGCAGAAGGACTAAGCACGTATTGCCTGAATCAAACGTCTGCCTGCGTCCTCCCCGCCCCCCGGTGGGGCGGGGAATCAAGCGAACGTTTAGTTTCACACCGAGCTGCTTAGCCGCAAAAAAGGGGGACGAGCCACCGGCTCGCCCCCCTTTTTTGCGCGCGCTCAGGCGCGCTTGAAGAGCCAGTACGAGTAGAACACCGGCAGCAGGGCCGCGATCCCGACGGCCCCGAGGAACACGGCCAGGCTCCAGGGCTGCGGCAGGCACGCGCCCAGGATGGTGATCGCGCCCGCTGCGACCATCAGCTTGCCGCCCAGGCGGTGGGTCCGGTACCAGACCTCCTCGCTGGAGAGGGTCCAGGGGGTGCGGATCCCGATGAAGAAGTTGGATCGCACCTTGGGCAGGTAGTTGCCGAGCACCACGAAGAGGATCCCCAGCCCGACCATCATGCCGCTGAGGGGCAGGTGCTGGCCGGGGGTGACCGACGCCGACAGGGTCAGGTAGGTCAGGAAGAGCGCGAACGCGCACAGGATGCTCCGGATGATCTCCAGGACCTGGGGGGACTCGGCCAGGTGCCGTCCTCGCGGATCGAGCACGGGCAGAGCCCAGACGAGGGCGTAGAAGAAGGTCCCCATCACCGGGCCGATGAGCGCCCCGGTGGCCCTGGGCGCCCACTGGTCCGGATCACCGGCCATGCCCCAGTGGGTCGGCACCTGCTCGGGCAGCTGCGGCCAGTAGTAGGCCGCAACCCCCCAGCACGCTCCGACGAGCAGCAGGGGCAGCCATTCATTCCTGAGCGTCCAGCGCATTCCGCTCTCCTTTCCAGAGGCCCACCACGGTCGTGACCAGCTCCTCGAAGACGGTCAGGTTGAGGTGATAGGTGATGGTGGTGCCGTCCCGCTCGCCGTAGACCAGATCCGCCTGCTTGAGCTGGGAGAGGTGGTGCGAGATGGACGGCTTGGAGAGCGCGAAGTGGTCCGCGATCTCGCCCGCGTTCAGGGGGCGCTCTCGCAGCAGCGCGAGGATCTGCCGCCGCGTCGGATCGGCGACCGCCTTGAAGACCTCGTTCAGCGCCATGGAGAATCCCCCTTTTGCTTTCAGGATAGCATCGTACGACCCGAGATCAGCGCCGAGAGAGCAATTCGCTGCGGGAGAACTTGCGCACCGCGAGGAAGACCAGCCCGGCGTCGACGAGCCAGAAGACCGCGCCGAGCGCGATCGCAACCCATGTGCTGAGGTACAGGACGCCGGTCGCTTGCCCCACCACCAGCCCGAGGACGACGAGCACCAGGCTGCCTGCCGCCTGGTTGGCCTCCATGAAGGTGCTGACCTTGGTGGAGACCAGGACGGTGGCGGCCATGCCCATGACGGCGATCGCGGGGGTGACCCACAGCATCATGGGCCACCACTGGGCGGTCGGGAACCAGAGGCGCCCCATCACGTCGTAGCCGGCCGCGTTGGTCACCACCGCGTAGACGGCGAAGCTGCCCCACGCGAGCAGCACCGCCGGCACCACGGCCGCGAGCGTCTTGCCGACGAAGAGCTCGGCGTCGGTGGCCGGAGTGTAGAGCAGGGCCTCGAGGGTCTTGCGCTCCTTCTCGCCGGCGAAGGAGTCGGCTCCCACGATGGTGGAGAGCATCATCGGCAGGACCAGGAACATGGGCGCCATCAGGTAGCCGAGCATCAGCGTGACCATGGTCTGGCGATCGCTGAGGCCCGAAAGCTCGCGGGCGACGGCCGGGGGCATGTGCTGCCGAAGCTGCGCGAGCGTCTCGGCGGTCTTGGCCCCCTGCAGATCGCCCTGGCCCGAGGCGAAGAGGATGATGAGCGGCAGGACGACCACGAAGATGAGGGGGACCGTCAGTGAAGGCACGATCGCCGCGCGGTTCCGCGACACCTCCATCAGGTCCTTCTTGGCGATCGCCTTGATCCGGCGCCAGTTCATGCGTGCACCTCTCTTTCTTGCCGCTGGAGCTTGAAGTAGATGTCCGACAGGGAGGCCTCGTGGGGCTGGACCCGGCGGATCTCGGCCCCTTCCCCGACCAGGGCGCTGACGAGCCCCGCGATGCGCCGCTCGTCCGAGAGGCGTGCCGAGAGCACCAGGCCCGAGAGGCCGGCCTCCTGGATGCCTTGGAGCTCCAGGATGCGCTCGACCACGCCTTCCCGGGGCTGCGTGAGGAACTCGACCTCGACGCGATGCCCCTCGCCCAGCCGGCCGGCGAGCTCGGCGACCGTGCCTGCGGCGAGCAGGTGCCCGCGGTTGAAGAGGGCCACGCGATCGCAGAGGCGCTCGGCCTCTTGCAACTGGTGGGTGCAAAGGAAGATCGTGCGACCTTCCTCGCGGCTCAGCTGCTCGACAAGGTCGATCACCTGCTGGGCCGATTCCGGGTCGAGGCCCGCGGTCGGCTCGTCCAGGAAGAGCAGGGAGGGCTCGTGCAGGAGGGCGCGGGCGATCGCGAGGCGCTGCTTCATACCCTTGCTGAAGCCCCCGGCCCTGGTGTCGGCGCGCGCCTCGAGGCCGAGCAGGGACAGGAGCCGCGCGATCCTGCCTTCGATCTCGCGGTTTGGAACCCCGTACATCTGGGCGAAGATCGATAGGTTTTCCCGGGCGGAAAGCCGCTCGTAGAGCGAGGGCGTCTCGGTCAGGACTCCCGTCTGGGCGCGCAGGGCGCTGCCGTCGACGGTCGGGTCGAGCCCGAGCACGCGGCTCTTGCCGCGCGTGGGCTGAAGCAGGCCGTTGAGGAGCCGCACGGTGGTGGTCTTGCCCGCGCCGTTCGGCCCGAGGACCCCGAAGACTTCCCCCGGCTTGACCTGGAAGCTCAGGCCGTCCACGGCGCGGATCTCTCCGAAGGTGAGGGCGAGGTCTTCGACTTCGATGGCCATGGTCATGCGTACATCCTTTCGGGAGCTAGCCGAGCGACGCGGTGCCGACGGCCGAGAGGCGGCCCGTCCGGTCCAGGACCCAGACGCCGAGCGCGAGCAGCCCCATGCCGATCACGCCGAGCGCCCCGCCGATGAACGTGTGGTAGGAGAGCACCAGGAGGCTCAGGACGAACGACACGCTCTGGTTGATCAGCCCGTGGGCGTAGCTCGCCACGAAGATGCTGCCCGAGGCGTAGTAGAGCCATGCGAGCACCGCTCCCGAGAGGACGCAGAAGAGGGTCATCATGAGGATGCCCAGCACCGGATGGCCGGGGTAGTTGTAGCCCATGGCGATGAGCGGGGCGTGCCAGAGCCCCCAGATGACGCCGTGCAGCGCCAGGGCCCTGCGCGAGCCGAGCGGCAGCAGCCTGGGCAAGAGGTAGCCGCGCCAGCCGTACTCCTCGCCGAAGAGGGCAGGAAGGCCGAGGATGGGCCCCAGCACGATCCCCTGCAGCGCGGCGACGCCCAGGAAGGCCGGGCCCGTCAGGCCGAGGGGTTTACCCGCCTGCTCGGCGAGCCTGGTCATCATCGCCTGGGCCTTGGTCAGCCCCGTGTCGAGCGAGAGCCAGGGGGTGAGGGCCGAGAGCCCGAACGAGAGAATCACCCAGCCGAGCACGAGGCCCACGGCGATCGCGTAGTAGCGCTTCTTGCCCAGGCACAGCCCGCTGCCCTTGAAACCTTCCTTGGTCACCCACTTCCGGAACACCACCGCCACCATGGCGGGGAAGAGCATCTGGAGGCTCGCGCCGATGGCGAAGGCCTTGGGGTTGGAGAGGCCGCCCTGGAAGAAGACCCAGGCGTTCATGGCCCAGGTCAGGGCGAAGACGACGGCGAGGTACCAGCCGACGGGTTTCCAGTTCATGGTCGGGGTCATGGGCGAGGCTCCTTTTTAAGTCGATGTCTAATTAGATGATAATCGAAATAAGGAGCGAATCAACCCCCACCGCAAAAAAAGAGTGGCCGTGGGTTATCCCACGGCCTGCTTGGTCAATTTTCCGAGGGCGTCGAGCATCTCGCGCCGCGAGGAGTCGTCCTCGATCGCGTCGATGGTCTCGCTGAGCCAGGGGATGGCCCGGGGGTCGCCGATAGCGGCGAGGGCCTCGGCGCATGCGGCGCGTACCAGGGCATCCGGGTCGCGCAGGCGCGAGCCGAGGGGCTCGAGGGCGCCCGGGTCCGCGAAGCGCCCGAGGGCGTGGGCGGCGCGGGCGCGCACGTAGGGGTCGGGGTCTTCCAGGGCGCCGACGACGCTCGTGAACTCGACGGGGCCGCGCGAAGCCAGGGCGTCGACCGCGCGGGCGCGCAGGCCGGCATCGGGCGAGAGGAGCTGGGAGACGAGGGCCTGGTGGGCCTGCTGGTCGGCCGTGCCGAGGGTGACCATGGCCGCCTGGCGCATGGCCTCGACCCTGGGATCGCTCGAGGGCACCATCGCCTCGAGCGCGCCGAGGGCGCGCGGGTCGCCGATCATCGCCAGGGCCTCCATGGCGCCGAGCTGCATGGTGAGGCCGCCCTGCAGGGCCATCATGAGGATCTCGAGGGTCTCGGGGGCCTTGATCTTGGCGAGGGCCTCGGCGGCGAACGTCCTGAGCTCGGGGTCCTTGGACTGGATGGCCAGCAAGAGAGGCTGGATCCCGCTCGGAAGCCCCAGGTTGCCGAGCCCGATGGCGGCGCTGCGCTTGACCTGGAGCTCGTCGTCGAAGGCGAGGGTCTGCATGAGGTACTCGACGACCGAAGGATTGTTGGAGAGGCCGAGCACGATGGCCGCCTGGGAGCGGACGGCGGGATCGGGGTCGCGCAGGTCGAAGATGACCGAGTCCAGCGAGATGTCTTCGTTCAAGAGGGCCTCCTGCGGCGATCAGTGCTGGGTGTCGGCCGGTCTGAAGACCGACACGACCTTGAGACCCGTCAGGCGCCTGAGCTCGTCCTCGATGGCCATGGCCTCGTCTCGATCCAGGTGCTTGAGGGGAATGGCGGGATAGGGGGCGACGTCGTAGTTGCCGCGCGCCTCGACGAACCAGCCCTGCGGCACCGGGCGGGTGGGGGTGTTGAGCTGCACCTCGTCCGGGCGGATCCGGTTCAGGATCTCGGCGAAGGCCTCGAGCTCCTTGCGGTTCTGGGGCATGAACATCATCTGGATGGCCAGGTAGCCCTGGTACTCGGCGCGCAGGGCGAGGATCCCCTCCACGATGGAGTCGACCGTCACGCCCTCGACCGGCCGGTCGATGACCTGGAGGGTGCGATCGTCGGCGGCGTCGAGCTTGCAGAAGACCTTCTCGGCCTTCGCCAGGTCGCGGCGCACCTGGGGATCCTTGAGGGTGGTCGAGTTGGTCAGCACCATGACGGGCTTGCCCGTGGCGGCGTGGATGCCGTCGATCACCTCGGCGAGGTTGGCGGCGAGGGTGGGCTCGCCGCTGCCCGAGAGGGTGACGATGTCCGCTTCCTGCCAGTTGCTGTCCTTCAGGTCGCTGAGGACCCGCTCGGTCGAGACGTAGACCTTGCGCTCGAGGGTCGGCACCTGGATCTTGCCGAGCTGGCAGTAGATGCAGCGGAAGGAGCAGATGCTGGTGCTGTAGAGCAGGTCGATCCCGAGGCTCATGCCGACGCGCCACGAGCGCACCGGACCGTAGACGGTCGAGACGTTCGGGACAGCGGAGTCGGTTGAGGCGGTCGATGCTTTCACGGGATCCTCGCAGGCGGGGGGCCGTGTCCAGTTTACCACCGCAGGGGCGGTTTTTACAGGGCGTTCGCGCCCCGATCGGGGCCCTCGGGCCGGGGGAGATTGCCACCATCCCAGGGTCTTGGTGTAAGATAACGGCCGAGATCCCGGCTGCCTTTCTGCCGGGCGGTCGCCCTCGGTGAGCCCAAGGAGGTTCTTTCGCTTGAAGCGGTTCAGTCTCGCGGAGGCCAATGCGATGATCCCCGCCCTGTCCCGGCGCCTCGACGCCGCTCAGGCGGAACTCGATCCTCTGCGCCTGAGCGTCAAGGAGGCCAACGACATCCTCCTGGCGCGCGAGTGGCGCATGCGCCTTGCCCGTCAGGACGGTGCCCCCCCGCTCTCCATGGCGGAGCTTTCGGCCGACTGGGACGAGGCCGCAGCCGACCTGTTCGCCATGCGCGAGCACCTCTGCGAGCGTGAGACGGCCTGGACCCGCCTCTTCGCCCGGGGGGGCGTGCTGGTGCGCGACCTGCGCAAGGGCGCGCTCGACATCCCAGCCGAGCACGACGGGCAGCCGGTCTGCTTCTGCTGGCAGCTAGGTCAGCCGAGCATCCATTACTGGCACCCGGTCGGTGCCCACGACGAGGCCGATCCGCGCCCGCTCACCGGGCAAGCCTGATCACGCTGCAGGCGTGATCACTTTTCTCCAGCCAGCGCCCAGCGGACCTCCTCGATGACCGAGCCATCCGCTTCCGTCTCGAGGACCTGCTCGAGCGCATCACGGGCGCTGGCTCCGCCGATGCGCCCGAGGGCCCAGGCGGCGGCGCCGCGCACGCTCGAGTCGGCGTCCTCGCGCATGGCCTGGGCGAGCGCCGGCACGGTCGCGGGATCCCCGAGGTTGCCGAGCGCGATCGCCGCGTTGCGGGCCATGCCGTGGCGCTTGGTGCGCTTGATGGGGCTGCCCTTGAAGCGGGCGCTGAATTCTTCCTGGGTCTGCGTGAGCAGCTCGACGAGATCGGGGTAGGCGCGCCCTTCCTTCGGGGAGTAGGCGGGCTCGGTGGCTTGCTCCGAGTGCTTGTTCCAGGGGCAAACCTCCTGGCAGAGGTCACAGCCGAAGACCCACTCGCCCATCAGGGGGCGCAGGTCGCGGGGGATCGGTCCGCGGTGCTCGATGGTCAGGTACGAGATGCAGCGCCGGGCGTCGACGACCCCGGGCGAGACGATGGCGCCGGTCGGGCAGGCGGGGATGCACCGGGTGCAGGTGCCGCACCGCACCGGGTGCGGGGCCTCGCTCACCGGCAAGGGGACGGCGGTGATGATCTCGGCGAGCAGGCCGTAGGATCCGCGCTTGGGGCTGATGATGCACCCGTTCTTGCCGATCCAGCCGAGGCCTGCGCGCTCGGCAACCGATCGCTCGAGCACGGGGCCCGTGTCCACGTAGGATCGCGCCACCGGATCGTCGAGGAGCCTGGCGAGCGCGCGCAGGCGCTCGGGGATGACGTCGTGGTAGTCGAGGCCGAGGGCGTAGCGGGCGATCCGCCCGCGCGGGACGTCCTGGGGCATGGGGCCGAGGGGGCCCGGGTCGTAGGCCATCCAGAGCGAGATCACCGAGTGGGCGCCGTTCACGACCTCGCGCGGGTCGCTGCGGCGATCCATGTTGCGGGTCATCCACTCCATGCCGGCGTGGTGGCCGGCCTCGACCCAGCGGCGGTAGGCCTCGGCGCCGCGGTAGGGCTCGGCGGGAGCGACGCCGACGGCGCTGAAGCCGAGGCTCTGGGCGTGAGAGACGAGGGTTTGCCAGTCCAACGGGGTTCACCTTCTTCGTTCCCCGCCCCCCCGGTGGGGCGGGGCTAGGGGTGGGGGGATAAAATCGAGTTCC
>DATNQI010000101.1 GCA_036704125.1 Pantanalinema sp.
AGACACGCACGCCCTGCGGCGCCCCAACGGCACGGCGCCCTTCGACGCGTACGCAGGCACGGCCCCCGCCCCCGAAGCGAGCGCCGGCTCGGAGGCCCCCGTCCGGCGCGAGGCGCTCGCCGAGGTGATCGCAGAGGCCGAGCCGCTGCTTTCGACGCTGCGGCCGCGCTTCGCAGCGATCGCCCGGGCGGACGCCGCCAACGCCCCGGACCGCCCCTCGTTCGACGTGCTCTTCGAGGGGGCCTCGGAAGGGGAGCGCACCTTCACCCTGCAGCTGGCGCGCGTCCTCTCGGAGCGCCCCGAGGCGGCGCGCCTGGCGCGGGTCGCGCTGCAGCAGTTCCAGCAGGCAGAGCAGGATTTCGCGCTCGCCCAGGAGGCCCACGCCCAGTTTCTCGCCGCCCGGCTCGAGGTCGGCCAGGTCACGGGCTTCAGCGCCACCAAGTTCCGCGGGGCCCTCTACCCCCTCTACAACCTCTGCGTGACCTTCGACGGGGTGCCCCTGCTCGAGAGCCTCTTCCCGCGCTCGCGCGGCCCCGCCGCGACCCGGCCGCTCAACGCGGGCGGGACGAGCCCCAAGACCCTGGAGCTGAAGCCCGTCGCACCGCCCGCCTCCCCTTCGGCGATGCAGCGCTTCGGCGATTGGCTCGTCAGGATCCTCGGCGGTGAACCGCCGAGCTGAGAAGCATTAAATTTTCATCAAGACTCCGATCGCCCCGATCGATCCATCGACGACGCGGGTATATTGACCGCAACCCCCTCGCGATTCATGTCACGTCACTTTCCAGAAGAGAGGCCGCGATGAACCTGAACAGCGTCGACTCGCCCCTTTCGCCGGTCCTTCGGCCGAGCGCTCCGACGACGGCCGTGCCGGCCGAGGCGGTCCCGGCTGCCCCGCTCTCCCCGCTCGCCCCCCCCGCCGCGGACCGGAACCTGGTCCGCGACCTCCTCGATCGCACGCTCGATCTCGGCACGCTGCCCTGGGATCTCCCGGGGCTGGCACCGGCCCCCAAGGAGCCCGCGGCACCCGCCGCCTTCACCGGGACCGAGGCCTTCACCAAGCTGAGCGAGGCCGACCAAGAGACCGTCCAGGCGTTCTTCGGCGAGGCGGCTCGCGGGCTCGACGGGGGCAGGCTGGCTCGTCTCGAGGGCGACATGCAGGGCCTCCTGGAGTCGGGCAAGCTGCTCGAGCGCGACACCTTCGGCACCAGCGCCATGGCGCACCTGGCCGCCTTCAACCGGCAGCCGCTGCACGAGTCGCTGTCGGGCACGAGCAAGGGCGAGCTCGCCCGCGACATGATCAAGGCCCTCGCCGAGCCCGAGACGGTGCGGCAGAGCGGCTCCCGCGACGACTGCGCCGAGGCGACCATGGTGGCGACCCTCACCTACAGCCACCCGGCGGACTTCGCCCGGATCGCGACCGAGCTTGCGACCAAGGGCGAGGCGAGCATCCCCGGCGGCCCCAAGGGCCCCAACCCCGACACCCTGAAGCTCAGCGTGAGCGGCGATCGCGACGGCCGCTCCGCGCTCGGCTACATGATGCAGGAGTCCTTCGGAGCGCACGTGACCAGCATGGTCCAGGGCCTCCTGAGCGCCATCGTCTCGCTCGGCGGGGACAAGGGCCTCAACGCCAACCAGGTGAAGACGCTCTACGACGGGGTTCTCGGCACCGACCACGTCACGGTCTTCGCCAAGCAGGGCGAGAACCTCCTGCCCACCATCCAGGAGGAGCTCGCCAAGCAGAGCAGCGAGAATCCCTCGGTGAAGGTCTCCATGCGCAACCAGGAGGGCTACCTCCACGCGATGGCCGTCACGGGCATCTCCGGTGACAGGGTCTCGCTGTGGGATCCGCGCAGCGGACACCGCACGACCATGTCCTCGGACGAGTTCAACGCGCTCGCGGCCCGGGCGATGATCGAGCGCTCGGCGCCAAAGCAAGGCAATATCCTCGAGGGGATCACCGAGGGGATCAAGGAGGCCTTCACCGCCCCCGTCCAGGCCTTGTCGAATGTGGTCCAAGGCGTCTCCGAGCTGGTCGAGGGCCTCACCGAGGAAGGCGGCGGTCGCCTCGGCGGCCGCGGGCAGCAAGGCTAACCCCGCTCTTGTCCGATGCGCGAAGGGTGCGGCCCGGGGTACCGGGCCGCACCCTTCGCGCGCTGCACGATGACGTCAGGTCTT
>DATNQI010000102.1 GCA_036704125.1 Pantanalinema sp.
ACCAGCGCCTTGACGATGTCGCCCGAGTTGCGGATGCCGCCGTCGGCGATGAGGGTGGGGGCGTGAGTCACCCGGGGGCGGGCCTTGCGCTTCTCCACGTCGTACCAGCGGTCCATGGCGGCCCTGCACTTGATGATGGCCGAGAGCTGGGGCACCCCGCAGCCCGTGACGATGCGGGTGGTGCAGACGGCACCCGGGCCGACCCCCACCTTGATGGCGTGGGCGCCCGCCTCGAGCAGGTCCCAGGCGCCCTCGGGGGTCGCCACGTTGCCCGCGATCACCCAAAGACCGGGATGGCGCTCGCGCACCGCCTGGATCGTCTCCATGACGCGATCGCTGTGACCGTGCGCCACGTCGATCAAGACGCCTGCGAGCCCCTCGACCAGGGGGATCTTCTCGAGGTCGCTGTCCTTGACGCCGATGGCGAGCAGCCGGTGCCCGGGCGTCGCGGACACCATGCGGGCGTGCTCATGGGCATCGGGGATGAAGCGGTGGATGACCCCGAGGCCCCCCAGCGCGTGCATGGCGCAGGCCATGGAAAGCTCGGTGACCGTGTCCATGTTGGCGCTGATGATGGGCAGCTGGATCGTCAGGTCGCCGACCAGCCGCGTCTCGAGGGAGACCTCCTTGCGCGAGTACACCGACGAGCGCTTGGGGACGATGAGCACATCGTCGAAGGTGAGGCCGTGGTTCTCGAGTAGCTTGACGCCCATGGGTGCCCCTTTCGTTGAATGCGGGCAAGGGAAAAACCCCCCTCCCCCGCATGATGGTACGGGAGGGAGGGGGGCTTCGCAAGTCGAAGGGGGCTTTTGGTCGGTTACTCTTCGATCGGGCTGACGCTCAGGCCCAGGACGCCCTCGAGCTGGGGCCGGGCGAAGAGGAGCAGGAAGGCGGGACCCTCACCCTTGGCCGAGAGGAGCTTCTCGTCCTCGTTCAGGTCGATCTTGGCGAAGAGGCGCGAGACGAAGGGGAAGTCGCCCGTGAGCCCCAGGTCCTTGGTCAGGTACTCGCGCAGCTCCATGAAGTCGAAGTCCTTGTCGGCGGTGTAGGGCGCGATCGCCTTGCCCATGCGCTCCTCGAGCAGGTGATGGTAGGCCTCGACGGCGCTGGTCCCCTGGAGGGCGGCGGCGTGCTCGGCGGGGGTGACCTTGCCGTCCTTGTTGCCGTCGAACTGGCTCATGAAGGTCGAGACCACGTCGGCGGGGCGGTTGGCTGCGTACTCGCCCTGGGCGATCGCGCCGTCGCGGTTGCCGTCCACGCTCGAAAGCAGCTGGCTCATCTGGCTCGAAAGGACGCCCTTCACGATGGCGTTGAGCTTGGCGTGGGTCACGTCGTGGTCGCTGTCCAGGGCCCTCGCCGACGAGGCAGTCCCGGTGGCGACGCGGGCGGTGCCCTGCGGGGCGAGGCCGCAGCCGACCAGCGAGAGCGCGAACGCGCCGAGAACCAGCCCCATGGACCACTTGCGCATTTGATAACCCTTTCTTAAACGAGAATTAACTTTTTCATTGTAGCGAGCGCCTCCCGAGGCGTCAACGGGGAATCTCGCCCAAGCCAAAGCCCCCTCTGCGCGCCGCGCAGAGGGGGCTTTCGAACGCTCGGAGCGCCTAGGGCACGGCCGGCTTGCGCACCAGGGAGTTGAGGGGCGCGACGCGGGGTTCGGCGTCCTCGGTGTCCCACTCGACGGTGAAGAAGGACGTGGATCCGGACTTGCTGCTGCGGCCGGTGGAGCGCTCGTAGGCCATCACGGCGCAGGCGCCCTCGATGCTGTCGACCATCGTGTATTCCGCCGCACCGGGGATCAGCCCGAGGTCCACCGCCTCGTTGACCTTCCGGCGCGCGGTAGCCGACCACTTGGCTCCCAGTAGCATCGCCATCGTACCCTCCTCTTCGCGAAGCGCCGGAACCGCCGGCGCCGTCGGTCCCGGGAACGCCGTGCCAGGGCACCCGGAAGACGCTCCCTTGAACGCTAAGCTAGCTTAGACACGGGATTAAGAATTCCATTATAGCATGCCTTCGGCGAACTACCGTTGGACGCTTTTATCCAGTACACTCGAAGGGCTCTCACCACGACTCGACGGGGGAGGATTCCTTGAAGTTTCCACGTTCCAGCGGCGTCCTGCTGCACCCCACCTCGCTGCCCGGTCGCTTCGGCCTCGGCACCCTTGGCGACGAGGCGCACCGCTTCGTCGACTACCTCGCCGAGAGCGGCCAGCGCTACTGGCAGGTCCTGCCCCTCGGCCCCACCAGCTACGGCGACTCGCCCTACCAGGCCCTCTCGGCCTTCGCCGGCAACCCCATGCTGATCGACCTGGAGCGCCTGGTGCAGGAGGGGTGGCTCGCGGCCGACGACCTTTCCGACGCGCCGGCCTTCCCCGAGGAAAAGGTCGACTACGGCTGGGTGATCCCCTACAAGACCGAGAAGCTGCGCGCGGCCTTCGCCCGCTTCGAGGCGACTGCCGGCGCCGAGGACCGGCAGCGCTTCGAGGGCTTCTGCCACGGCAGCATGGCCTGGCTTGCCGACTTCGCCCTGTTCATGGCCCTCAAGGACCACTTCGACGGCGCCTCATGGTCGAGCTGGGATCAGCCGCTGCGCGATCGCCACCCCGAGGCCGTCACCGCGTACCACCGCCGCCTGGAGCCCCAGGTGCGCTACCACGCCTTCCTCCAGTACCTCTTCTTCAGCCAGTACACCGACCTCAAGCGTCACGCCGAGGCGCGCTCGGTTGCGATCATCGGGGATCTGCCGATCTTCGTCGCCTACGACAGCGCGGACGCCTGGTCGCACCCCGAGCTGTTCCACTTCGATTCCAAGGGCCACCCCACGGTGGTGGCGGGGGTCCCGCCCGACTACTTCAGCGAGACCGGCCAGCTCTGGGGCAACCCCCTTTACCGCTGGGATGCGCTCGCCAGGACCGGCTACGCCTGGTGGATCGAGCGCCTCAAGATGGCGCTGACCCTCTACGACGTGATCCGGGTCGATCACTTCCGGGGGTTCGAGGCCTACTGGGAGATCCCCGCCGGCGAGACGACGGCCGTCAAGGGACGCTGGGTCAAGGGGCCGGATCGCGCCTTCTTCGACGCCCTCAGGCGCGAGATGGGCGAGCTGCCCATCATCGCCGAGGACCTCGGCCTCATCACCCCCGAGGTCGAGGCGCTGCGCGATGGAGCCGGGTTGCCCGGCATGAAGATCCTGCAGTTCGCCTTCGGTTCGGACGCCCAGAACGCCTACCTGCCCCACAACTACCGCTCGTCCCACTGCGTCGTCTACACGGGCACCCACGACAACGACACGACCGAGGGCTTCTTCGCCCAGGCGGCCGAAGAGGAGCGCGCGTTCTTCCGGGCCTACGTCGGATCCGAGGCCGAGGGCGTCTCGCGGGCCCTGATCCGCATGGCGTTCGCCTCGGTGGCGGATCTCGCCGTGATCCCCATGCAGGACTGGCTCGGGCTGGGCTCCGAGGCCCGGATGAACGTGCCCGGCCAGGCCGCCGACAACTGGGCGTGGCGCATGACCTCCGCCGACGCCTCGTCCGCGCTGGGCGCGTCGATGCGCGAGCTCGCCGAGCTGTACGGGCGCTCCAAGGTCCGGGTGAGCGCCGAGCTGGCCGCCCGCTAGCCTTCCGAACGACGAACGGCCCGGCACCTCGAAGGCGCCGGGCCGTTCGTCGTTCGGAAGGGACCGATGCGCGCTCAGCCCCAGGAGGCGAGCACGGTGCGGACCCGGCCGATCTCGCCGCTTGTCAGGCGGACCTTGATCCCGCGCGGGTGGGTGGAGGACTTGGTGAGAACCTGGGCGACGATCCCCTCGGAGCTTTGGCGATCGGCCGCGTAGGGCCGCGAGGCGATGAGGACGCGATCGCCGACTTTCGGGCGCATGGAGACCTCCTCTCGAGCTTGGACGGGCGAAGAGAGATCGGGGCTGATGGCCGTCGGGTTATCGTGAAGTTCGTCCCCGATTATAGCAAAACGAGGGAACCCACCCGGCGCGATTCAGCCGGGTGGGTTCCCTCGTTTTTGCTCGCTCGGCGCTCGAGCCAAGCGCCCCTCGCGGCGTGCCCCGCCGGTCCGAAAGGTCAGCGCGCGGCGAGCGCCGCGCTCTCGGCCACGACCAGCACGTGGGCCATGCCGTCGGTCTCGTAGGGATCTCCCTCGCCGTTCTTTCCCTGGAAGGGGCGGCCGATGCCGGGGATCTCGTAGCGTTCCGTCACCAGCTGGGTCTCGAGGAGGGTCGTGGCGACGTAGGCGCGCTCCTCGTCGATCTTGGGGTCGATGACGTGAGTCGGGCCGTCGATGAGGCGAACCTTGACGTCCTTGGTGGCCGCGATCGCCCAGGTCTGGCGGCCGCTGGGATCCAGGACGGGAGTCTTCCAGATGCGGAAGTGGTCGCGCTTGCGCACGTCGGCGCTGTTCTTCTGGTAGCCCACGTCCTGCTCGCGGTCGTAGAGGTGAAGCGGGCTCATGGGCGAGTTGGCGTAGGGGAGGTTGAAGGCGTAGGCGTTGGCCATCCGCAGCGAGGTCTGGAAGGTGATGGGCTCGGCCACGATCCAGCCGGCCTTGAGGATGGCGCCGTGGACGGCGGCTTCGCTGCCCACCATGACCACGTTCACCGGGTCGCCGGGGGCGGTCTTCTTGCCGGCCAGCTTCTTGGTGAAGGGCTCGCTCGGGAGGCTCGCCAGGCGCGGCGTGGGGGTCGCGACCGGGGCCGGGGCGGGGCCGAAGGTGCCGGTGTCGCCGAGAGCGACGCCCATGGGGGCGCGGCCGCATCCCGCGGCGAGCATCGTCAGCAACAGCAGCAAGTGAAAGCGCTTCATCCCCGTGTCTCCTCCGTTCAAGAGGTGTTATCGCCCCCGGTCGGGGCAGGGATGGTTCAGCTCAGGTTAAATTTCCATCAAGCCTCGAAAGGAAGGCCACGGGGCCCCGCGGGGCCGGGTATGATCCTGCTCGGAAGCGAGTCTTGCTTGCCTGATTGGAGGTCGCGTGCCGATTCTGCTCTGTCTTCTGGTCCTCTTGGCGCTGGCGGCGCCCGCCCAGGCCGCGCTCCTCGATTTCGACGGCCACCGGGTCCCTGCGGGGCCCTACCGTCGCATCGTGTCGCTCGCCCCCTCCAACACCGAGCTGCTCTACGCCATCGGCTGGGGCGATCGGGTGGTGGGGGTGACCGACGCCTGCGACTACCCCGCCCAGGCGCGGCGCAAGGCCCGGGTGGGGTCGGCCGAGAACCTGAGCGTGGAGCGGGTGCTCGCCCTTTCGCCGGACCTGGTGCTCGGGATTCCGAGCAAGGCGCCGGTCTACGCCCAGCTGGGGCGCATGCTCCGTGTCCCGTTCGTGCTCTTGCCGAGCGACGACCTCGAGTCGGTGGCCGTCAACGCCGAGGGCCTCGGCGAGATCGTCGGGCCCCAGGGCAAGCGCTTCGCCGAGAAGTACCGCCGGCAGCTCGCGGCAATCGCGCCCAGCCGGGCGCACCCCAAGGTCTTCTACATGGTGTGGGATCGCCCGCTCATGTCCGCCGGGCCCAGGACCTTCCTGGACGACCTGGTGCGGCGCTCGGGGGGGCGCAACGTCGTGACGGCCCCCGGCTACGCGCCCTTCGCCCAAGAGGCCCTGATCGCGAGCGATCCGGACGTGATCGCCTTCCCTGACAACCTGCGGCCCGCCGCCGAGCGGCTGAGGGCCCGCCTCAAGCGAGCGCGCCTGGTCGCCCTGCCGGCCGACGACGTCTCGCGGCCCGGGCCGCGCGTCATCACGGCGATCCAGCAAGCAGCCAAGGCCTTCGACCGGAAGCCCTGATCTCGCGCTGCATCGGGTCTTGCCGGGTCATGCCATGGTAGAATCGAGGTCATGCGTCCGATGAAAATACTCGTGGTCGACGATGAGCCGACCAACGCCGAGATCCTGAGCCTCCTGCTCACGCGGGAGGGGCACCAGGTGACCATCGCCTCGGATGGACCCTCGGGGGTCGAGGCGGCCCTGCGGCTCAACCCCGACATGGTCTTCATGGACGTGCTGATGCCCGGCGACTTTGACGGTCTCGAGGCCATCCGCCGGATCAAGGCCGATCCCGCCTTCACGGGGATCGTCATCTGCCAGTCGGCGCGCGCGAGCGGCGCCGACCAGGAGGAGGGGCTCGTCTCCGGCGCCGACGGCTACCTCACCAAGCCCTTCAAGCGCCGCGACGTGCTGGAGCTCATCGCCCAGTTCGAGCCGGGCCTCTGACCGGGATCCCGAAGCCTTCCTAGATCGACAGGTCCCGCCGGCGGAACGCGAGGACGGCCCCGGCGATCGCCACGAGCGTGACCCCCAGCAGCACCCCCAGGTGTGAAGGCACGAGCGCGCCGCCGCCGAGCAGGGCCTTGGGGTCGTAGTAGGCGAAGAGCGAGAGGAAGCGCACCGCCTTGGCGGGCGCCCACAGCTCCGCGACGTAGTTCAGCAAGAAGCCCCCGAGCATGATCCCCGTGCCGACGAGCACGGCCTTGCCCTTCTCGGAGGTCATGGCCGAGCAGCACAGGGTGATCGCGCCGATGGCCCCGTAGAGCGCGAAGGTCTCGAGGCCCGCGAGCAGGTAGGGCCGGATTCCCGCGTGCGCGATGCCGAGGGCCTCCGCGGCGCCCAGCAGCCCGGCGATGAAGGCGATCGAGAGCGCCATCGCGCCCGAGAGCAGCACGAGGGCCTTCGAGAGGACGAAGGCGGCGCGATCGAGCGGGTAGCTCAGGATCCATCCGAGCGTGCCGGCCTCGATCTCGCCGGCGATCGCCTGCGCGCCTCGGGCGATGGACCAGGCGGCGAACAGCGCCAGGAGCACCGGGTGGGTGAAGGCGATCCCGGCGAACCCCTCGAAGGTGTCGAGGCCTGCGCGCGAGCGCACCATGGGCTGCAGGAAGCTCGGCACCATGCGCAGCATGGCGGACATGGAGTCGTGCATGGCCGGGAAGACGGCGCTCATCAGCACGCCGAAGAGCAGCAGCCCCAGCGCGAGGATGAGGAGGAGGCGCCAGGCGCTCCCGGCTTCGTGGCGGATCAGGTCGAGGTTCACGGGCGGGGGTTCTCGTAGTAGCCGAGGAAGACCTCCTCAAGGCGGGCGGGTTCCAGGGTGAAGTCGGCGACGGGCAGCGCCGCGAGCGCGACGAGCAGCTCGCGGGCCTCGCCGGCGTAGGCGAAGCTCGCGTGCCGCCCCTGCTGGGAGCGGAAGGTCGCGTTCGGCAGGCCCACCTCGCGCGCGTCGAGCGGCGCGTCGAACGTCAGGTTGAGCAGGCGGACTTTGCGGGCCTGGAGGTCGGCGACCCCCTCGACGGCGAGCAGCTTCCCGCCCCGGATGATGGCCACGCGATCGCAGAGCTGCTCGACCTCCGAGAGGATGTGCGACGAGAGGAGGACCGTCTTGCCCCGCTCGCGCGCCTCGCCGAGCAGGTGGTGGAACTCCTGCTGGATGAGGGGGTCGAAGCCGTCGGAGGGCTCGTCCAGGATCAGCAGGTCCGGGTCGTGCATCATCGCCTGGATGAGGGCTACTTTCTGCTTCATTCCCTTGGAGTAGTGGCGGATCCTGCCGTCGAGCTTGATGCCGAGGCGGCCGGCGAGCGCGCGGGCGCGCTCGAGGGATCCCGGCGGGCGGTAGCGGGAAAGATAGGCCAGCAGGTCGCTCCCGGTCATGTGCTCGTAGAGGTTGAACTCGGCCGGCAGGTAGCCGATGCGCCGCCGCAGCGCCACCGCGTCGCGCCGGGAGTCGAGGCCGAAGACGCGGGCGCTTCCGGCGTCGGGCCTGAGGTAGGAGAGCAGCAGCCGGATGGTGGTGGTCTTGCCGGCCCCGTTGGGGCCGAGGAAGCCGAAGATCTGTCCCGGCGCCACGTGCAGGTCGAGGCCGAACACCCCGGCCGTCTCGCCGAAGCGCTTGGTCAGGCCTTCCAGGGCGATGGCGTCGGTCATGCTACTTGCCTCCAAGCTTGCTGATCCCGATCCGCGCGTCCACCCACAGCCTGCCGGGCACCACCCCGAGCCCCAGGAAGCGATAGGTCGTGCCGGGAGCCTGGAAGCGCGCCAGGTCGATGGGGTGATTGGCCGCTTCTCCCAGCATGGTGGGGGGGATGGGGCTGCCGAACACGCTGGCCTGGATGTCGCCGAAGGCGAGCTGGCTGTCGCCCACCAGCTTCGGGATGGCGCTGAGGGCGAAGGGCACCCGTGCCCCGCCGCCCATGTCCACGGTGCCGTCCACCGAAAGCCGGCCCTGGGTCAGGCGCAGCCGGCCCGGCAGGATGTCCACGGTGCGGGTGACGGCCATGCCAGGGATGACGCTGAACTGGGTCTGGATGCCCTTGAGGCGGCTGGTGACCATGCTCGAGTTCAGGATCGCGTTGAGGCCGTCCTCGGTGAGGACGGCCGAGACGGTGGCCTCGAGGGGCTGGGCGAGGGTCGGCGTCTTGCCGAAGAGCGCGGCGCCGGCGTCCACGTGGAAGGGGTCGGTCTCGATGGTCGCCGTCGAGATGGGGACCCCCTCGACGGCGAAGCCCTCGGCTCGGATCCTCAGGGCGTCCACCTGGCCGCTCATCGCGCGGATGGGAGGGTCGGTGACGACCTGGACCTCGAGCTTCGAGAAGGGACCGTACTGCTTGCGGATCTGATCGGCGAGCATGTTGCCCGCGACGCCGGGGAACATGCTGCCCAGCGAGTAGAGGGCGAGGATGGCCCCCGTCAGGAGATAGACCAGCGGCATCTAGAAGCTTCCTCCTGCTCCGATCGAGAGCATGTGCGCCGTCTGCATGCCGGCCGAGTCGAAGGTGGCGCCCAGGGTGCCGTGGTAGTAGGCGTGGGCCTTGAGCGTCCCGTCGCCCAGCCTCAGCAGGTCGTACTCGGCGCCGACTTGCCAGGCGCCGAGCACCCCGAGGGCGCTCGCCTCCTTGTAGGAGTGGAACATGAGCGGATAGAGCTGGACACCGCCGTGCACCCCCAGCGCGGGCATGGCGCGGTAGGCGATTCGGAGCGCGGGGCCGAGGCCCAGGGCCATGGTGTTGGCGTCGAACGAGGCGTTGGCCTGGCCATTGAGCATGCGCGTCATGACGCTCGCGCCCACGGCAGCTTGCCAGTCGTCCCCCCGGAAGGGCAGCTTGTAGTAGCCCTCGCCGTGCAGGTGGAAGTCGAAGTAGTCGCTCTGGGGGCTCGCGACGGGGATGGGGTAGATGGTCCCGAGCGCGAGCGCGCCTCCGAAGGCCTCGCGCCAGTACTCGGCCGAGGCGTCCAGGTTGAGGAAGCCCGGGAAGAGGGCCTGGAGACCGCTGCCCTGGTAGAACAGGACCGGGTCGAAGCCGAGCCGGGCCTTGGGCACCAGCAGCTCCTTGAGGGTCGACGCGGGGGCCGGGGCCGTGCCCGTCTTGAGGCCGCCGCTCGCGGGCCTGGCGCTCGGAGCAGGGGTGGGCTGGGGCGTCGGGGCCGGGGCGGTCGGTTCCGGGGCGGGCTGGGGCCGCGCCGTCGGCGCCGGGGTCGGCGCCTTGTACGCCGGATCCTCGCGCAGCCAGAAGGGCACCCGCGGCGTGGGCTCCGGCTCGGGGGAAGGGGAGACGACGCTCGGTGTCGGATCGGGCGCGGGCGTGAGCACCGGGGCCGGCGTGCGAGCCGGTGTGGGAGTCGAGACGGGCCGCGGGGTCGCCGCCGGGGTCGGGGTCGTGAGCGGGGCCGGGGTGCGCACGGGGGCTGGCGTCCACGCGGGAGCGGGCGTCCGGGTGGGGACGGGCGAGCGCGTCGGGTGCGGGGTCGGGACGGGCGTCGGCGACGGGGCGGGGGCGTCAGCGGCGAGGGCCGCCTTGATGGCCTCCTGCAGGGTCGGGTCCAGGAGCATGACCGCGCGCGCGAGCATGTCGAGCGCCTCGATGCGGGTGATGGGCTCGAACGGCCGGAAGCGCACGCGCCTGGGCGCGTCGACGAACTGCCAGAAGTTGGCGGCGCGGTCGAGCAGCTGCCCCGATTCGCCCGAAACCGGCACGTCCGAGAAGCTGCGGGCCGGGCCCTTGCGATGCGGCGGTGCCGTGACCGAGCGGTAGGAGAGCAGGCGATCGAGCGCCGCGGCGAACTCCAGGCGGTTGACGCGGCGCAGGCCGACGAAGCGCCCGCCCTCGCCAGCAAGAAGGCTGAGGCTCGTCACGCGGCTGACCGAGGGCATGGCCGGGTGGCCGGGCGGGATGTCGGACCACGCCACCACGTTGAAGGGCACGTCGCGCGGGTCCAGAAGGGCGTTGAGGATCGCCGCCAGCTCGTAGCGGGTGATGGGGGTCTCCCCGCCGAACTCGGTCTCGCCGATGCCGCTCAGGATGCCGCGATCCGAGAGCAGGGTCGCGAGGGTGGCGCGGGGGCTGCCTTCCGGCAGGTCCGTGAACGACGCGGCCCACGCGGGTGCGGCCGCGAGGCCGAGCGCGATCGCAAGCGCCCCGATCCGATTGCCGCGAATCACCGCTACTCCTTCATTTCCAAGCGATCGCCCACCTTGAGATCGAACTTCGCGATGGTCCCGGCGGGCAGTTCGAGGGTTTGATGCGCCTTCAACACCACCGGCGAGACGCGCCAGGGCTTAAGATCCGGTAAAAGGCGCTCCACGACCAGGTCTTTGGTCAAGAATACCACGTCGATGGGGTAGTTCATGAAGAACATGTGGACGGAGTTGCAGGGGGTGATGAGGAGCCCGTGCCCCTCGGGCAATTCCTTGCTGAATTGCAGCCCGAGAAAGCGGGTCCAGACGTTGTTCGCGATCCGAGCGTGCCTTACGATTTCGTCCTGGTTTCGTTCAATCCGCATACCGCCCAGTTTAGCACGACCGACGCTTGCGGACGGCTCTCAGGCCGAGGGAAGGGCCTGCGCGAACCGCACCGTCGCGGCCTCCCCCTTGAAGCCGGCGATGGCCTCCATCAGCTGCTGCTCCTGGATCAGCAGGTCGGCGCCGGTCTTCTGGATGAGCGAGGTGGCCTGGGCCACGTCCACGGCCGAGAGGTGGATGCTGCCCATCTCCTTGGCGACGAGCTCGGCTCCCTGCCGCTGGCTGGCGGTCGCCGCCGAGACCTCGCGGCTGGTCTGCTGGATGATCCCCACCACCTGCACCATCCGGTCGGCTCCGAGCGACTGCTCGCGGGTCGCCGTGGAGACCTGCTGGGTCAGCATGTTCATGCTGCCGATCGCAGAGTGGATCTGGTCGGCGGCCCGGTTCTGCTCCTGGGTGGCCTGCGCGATCTGGCCCATCAGCCGGCAGACCTCGCCGACGGTCTCGACGATGGCCGCAAGCGAGTCGCCCGCGGTCTGCGCCAGGTGCGTGCCGTTCTCGATGGCCTTCGTCCCGGCCTGGCCGGATTGCACGGCCTGGGCGATCTCGCGCTGGATCCCCTGGATGAGCTGGGCGATCTCCTGGGTGGCCTTGCCGCTGCGCTCGGCCAGCTTGCGCACCTCGTCGGCCACCACCGCGAAGCCGCGGCCGGCATCGCCTGCGCGCGCGGCCTCGATGGCCGCGTTGAGGGCCAGCAGGTTGGTCTGGTCGGCGATGTCCTCGATCGTCTCGACGATGGCGCCGATCTCGGCCGAGCTCTTGCCCAGCCCAGCGATCGCCCCGCCCACCTCGGTCATCGCCCGGCTGATCTGCTTCATGCCGCCGATGGTCTGCGCGACCGCGGCCTTCCCCCCCTCGGCGGCGACGGCCGAGCGCTCGGCGATGCGATTGGCCTCGGTGGCATTGACGGCGACCTCGTGGACGCTCGCCGCCATCTCCTCGATGCTGGCCGAGGTCTGGTCCACGGCCGCCGCGAGCTCGCCGGCGCTGCCTGCGACCTGCTGGATCGAGCCCGCCATCTGCTCGATCGAGGAGCTGGCCTCCACCACCCGCTCGACCAGCGATTCGGCGCGATCGGCGACGCCCTCGATCGACTCCACCATCTCGGCGATCTTGCGGGTCCCGGCCCCGACCGCCTGGATCTGGGCCTGGGAGAGGCCCGACATCCGCTGCGAGTCGCTCAGGATGTGGGTGGTGCCCTCGGCTACCGAGGAGGCGGCACCGTTCACCTGCCCGACGAGGCGCCGGAGGCTCAGCAACATCTCCTGCATGGTCCGTTGCATCTCGGCCGTCTCGCCCTGGCCCGTGACCTTGATCGTGATGGACAGATCCCCCGCGCTGATGGCCTTCATCTCGGTCATGGCCTGATTGATGTCCCGGCGGATGCCGAGGAGGGTCCAGAAGTCGCCCGCCAGATCGATGACGAGCAGGATCAGCAGGAACACGGCGGTGCCTGCGCTCATGTGGAAGCCGAAGGCCAGCTGGAACAGGACGACCAGCGTCACGACGGAGATGACATGGAAGGCGAGCTTTTGGATGGTGTTCAAGGCATACTCCAAGGTTGCGAAATGGCGCGGATAGGCGGTTTCAAGGTCAAATAGCCCATTGACGGTTGGATTATGCCCGATTGCTATTGGAAATAACCGTGCGTTGCCCTGATGGGGCGGATCGGGGCGCGCCCCGATCCCGTGGTCGTGTTGCCTTTTCGTCGTCGGCGGGGCTTTCTTAGTGATAGCTTTGCCTGGCCTTGGTCTGGAAATAAGAAAGCCCGCGACTTTCTCCGCGACAACTGCTGGGGTACGGAGTTGCGAGGAGGGGGCCACATGGCGAACAAGGTTTCAGGCGCGGGGCGCATCGAGCCGCCCGTTCAGCGAAAGGCCGCAGCCCAGGCGCCTCAGCCCACGGCGAAGGGGGCACTCAAGCCAGATTCCCTCGCGCTCAGCTCGAAGGCCGCCTCGCACACGCAAGAACCCGAGGGCTACGGCGATAAGTTCTGGTCAGGCCTGAACCACGCGGCGACCAAGCCCGTGCAGTTCATGTTCAAGCACATGAACAACGTCGCGCCCGATACGACCGGCGAGGTCGCGCGTTTCGGAAAAGTCGAGCTCGAGGAGATTCTCGATCGCGCGAAGCCCGGCGATCTGATCCTCTGGGGGGATGCGACCAGCTTCGTCCACGCGAGCGTGTACCTCGGCGGCGGCGAAATCGTCCATGCGCTGGCGGCGCGCGCGCCGCAGGGCCAGAAGAACGGCGTCGTCCAGGAAAAGATCGAGGCTTATCTCGAGCGAGTGGACCGGCAGCGGGTCGCGATCCTGCGGCCCAAGAATCCCGACCCCGCGAACGCCCAGGCCGCCATCGACTTCGCCAAGGCGCAGGTCGGCAAGGATTACGACTACCTCTTCCGCACCGGCAAGGACGACGCCTTCTACTGCAGCGAGCTTGCCTTCTCCGCCATCAAGCAGGGGCCCCGTCCGCCGCAAGTCGAGGCGCACCGCGGCCTGTACGGCCTCAAGCCCATGGCGACGAACGACGACCTGCGCCGAAGCCCGGATCTCACGGAGGTCTGGAGCAAGAACGCGCCGCCCGTCGGCAAGCAGGAGCGCTTCACCCTCAGCTGAGCCGCTGGCTAGTAGCGCGGCCCGATGCCTTCGTTCACTAGCCCGCTCCAGAAGGGGCGGGCTTCGACCATGGCGGGCGTGCTCTTGTCGCCCGTCTTGACGACGACCCGGGTGCCGGGCGCGACGTATGCCCCCTTCACGAAGCCGAGCCCCAGCTCCGCGCATGCGCTCGTCACGACGCCGACCTTCTTGTCGTCCACGTGGATTTCGGCTCCCTGCTCCGGGAGGCGATCGCCCTCGAAGCGCAGGCCGACCAGGTAGCGCTGCACCTTGTCGTAGTTGGCGAGGCGAGCGATGACCTCCTGGCCCAGGTAGCAGCCCTTGGCCATGCTCACCGAGTCGGCGAGGCGGGCCTCCCACGGGTTGACGGCCTCGGTGATCTCGTGGCCGAAGGCGGGAATCCCTTGCTCGATCCGCAGCCGCTCCCAGGCCTCGGAGCCGATGGGCAGCATGCCCTTGGCGTCGGCCTCACGCACTAGCGCGTCGTAGACCGTCGTGGCGGCGTCGTTGGTCACCAGGACGTGGTACCCCTCTCCGAAGGCCCCCCAGGTCGAGGCGACGAGGGCCTCGGCGCCGCCGATGCGCACGGGGACGGGCGCGTGCTGCGGCCAGGAGGGCTGAAGGCCGGTCGCCTTCGCCATCACCGGGCGCGAAAGCTGGCCAAAGACGTAGAGCAGCCCGTACCCCTCGGTGCGGTCCTCGAGGGTCACGTCCACCCCGAGCAGGTACTTCTCGAGGGCGTCCTTCACGGCCCGGCTCCGGCCGGGGTGGGTGAGGACCCACAGGCCGTCCTCGCGCCGCATGACGAAGACGTGGTCCACCATGGTGCCCTTCCAGGTGGTGACGGCGGTCTGGATCCCCTTGCCGGGGGCGAGGGCCTTGACGTCGTGGGTGGTGTAGTTGTGAAGGAAGTCGGCCGCATCCTTGCCCGCAAGCCACAGCTTGCCCCAGTCGGAGCGGTCCACGATGCCGCCGAGCGAGCGACCGCGGCCCACCTCCTCGAGGACGGGCAAGAAGCGAACGGGCAGTTCCCAGTCGCCGCTCGCGCCGAAGGCGGCGCCGAGGCGGGTCTCGGAGGGCTTGAAGGGGGTTGCGGGCATGGTGAGCTCTCCTGGTTCTAGCCGAGCCCCTTCTGGGGCGGCAGTCGCACGACGATGTCGCCGAAGACCTTGGTCTGGCACGCGAGCCGGCTCTTGAGGCCGATGCCCTGGGCCATCTCCACCTGGTCGGCCTCGGCGTCCTCCTGCTCGGAGGTGTGATCCATCCCCGACTCCACGTGGATGTGGCAGCTTGAGCAGGCGCAGAAGCCGCCACAGGCGTGGTCCAGGTGGATGCCATGGTCGAGCGCGGCTTGCAGCACGTTCTGGCCGGGGGCCACCTCGACGGTGATGTTGTCAGGCAAGTAAGTGATCTTCGGCACTGTCGATCACCTACTGCGAAATGGGCATTGTTGCGATGTTGTCGGTGGCGTCGCCCGCCGCGGCCCGCAGGGCCGTGCCCAGGATGAGCTCCGCGAGCCGGTGGGAGGCCTCGTTCAGGGCCTCGGCGGCGTCCTTGATGACCTGGGGCTGAACGCCGGAAAGCGCCGTGCGCAAGCCCGCGACCGCCGTCTCGAGGGCCTCGCGCTCGGCCGCGTCGAGGGCTTCGGCGGCCGGGTGGTGCCGGGCCTTGTCGGCGGCCTGGAGGATCCCCTCGCCCTCCACCCGCGCCTCGATCAGGGCGCGGGCCTCGGCGTCCTCGGCCGCGTGCAGGGCGGATTCGCGCAGGAGGTGCTCGATCTCGGCCTCGCCGAGGCCGAAGGTGGCGCTGATCGCGACCGACTGGGCCGCGCCGCTGCGCAGGTCCCTCGCCGTCACCTGCAGGACGCCGCTCGCGTCGACGGCGAACTTGACTTCGACGCGGGCCATCCCGGCAGGGCCCGGTTCGACGGCGACATGGAAGCGCGCGAGGCTGCGGCAGGCCTGCACCAGCTCCCGCTCGCCCTGCACCACGTGCACGATGACGGCGGTCTGGTTGTCCACCGAGGTGGTGTAGACCTCGAAGGACGACGCGGGCAGGGTGGCGTTGCGCTCGATGAGGCGGCTGACCGCCCCGCCGAGGGTCTCGATGCCCAGGGAGAGCGGGATCACGTCGAGGAGCAGGACGTCGTCGCGCTCGCCGGCGAGCACGTCCGCCTGAACCGCGGCCCCGAGAGCGACCACCTGGTCGGGGTCGAGGGCGTCGTTGGGCGTCCGGCCGAAGAACTCCGCGACCAGGCGCTTGACCAGCGGGATCCGGGTGGAGCCGCCGACCAGCACCACGTCGTCGATGGCCTCGGAAGAGAGGCCCGCGTCGGCGAGGGCTTGCCGGCAGATGGCGAGGGTGCGCGCCAGGAAGGGGGCGATGATCGCCTCGAACTGCTCGCGCGCGACCGGGATGGTGACGCTCGCGCCGATCGCGGGGTGCTCGATCGTCGCGAGGGTGGCCGGCTCGAAGGAGAGGGCGTGCTTCGTCGCCTCGGCCGCTCGGCGCAGGGCGGCCTGAAGGGTCGGGTCGGCCAGGGCGAGCGCGGGGCGCTCGGCCTTGATGCGCTCGGCGAGCCACGAGGCGAGCGCCGCGTCGCAGTCGTCGCCGCCGAGCCGGGTGTCGCCGCAGGTGGAGAGCACCTCGAAGACGCCGTCCTTGAGCGCGAGGATCGAGACGTCGAAGGTCCCGCCTCCCAGGTCGTAGACCGCCACGCGCCCCTGGCGCCGGCGGTCCAGGCCGTAGGCGAGGCAGGCGGCGGTGGGCTCGTTGACCAGCCGCAGCACCTCGAGCCCGGCGAGCTTGCCCGCCATCAGGGTGGCCTGGCGCTGGGCGTCGTTGAAGTAGGCGGGCACGGTGAGCACCGCCTGCTTGATGGGACCCTGGTCGTTGGCCTCGGCGATCGCCTTGAGCCTGCGCAGCACGAGGCTCGAGAGCTCCACCGGGGTGAAGCGCTTGCCGCCGAGCGTCAGGCGGATGATCGCGTCGCTGCTGCCCGAGGCGTCGTAAGCAAGCAGGCTGGTGTCCTCGGCGAGGTCGGCGAGGCCCCGGCCCATCAGGCGCTTGAACGAGGTGGCCGCGCGCAGGGGATCGGCGATCGCCCTGGCCTCGCGGCCTACCAGCAGGCGGCCGCTCTCGGCGACTGCGACGGCAGAGGGAATGAGCAAGTGCCCGTCCGAGTCCGGCAGCACCACGGGCTGCCCTTCGCGGACGACGGCCACGAGGCTGTTGGTGGTGCCGAGGTCGATGCCGATGATCTTGCTCATTTGCTCTCCTGCCCGCTGGCGGACGGGGTGCTTCTCCCCGCCCTGCTGGGGCGGGGGTGGGGGATCTAGCTGAGGTTGCTTAGCTTGCCATCGATGTCGCGCAGCATCGACAGCAGGTAGGTGTGCCGGTCGAGGGTGAGGGCTAGCGCTTCGAGCGTCTCCGGCCGGGGAGCGGCGTCCCAATCGGCGCCGAGCGCCGTCATGCGAGAAGCCGCCTCCTCAACGCTCGTCTTGATCCTGTCGCGCAGGACGCGCGCCGAACCCGACAGCTCCGAGCGGGCCTGGCCCGTCGCGGTCGCCGGGTCGCCGAAGGTCTCTTGGAGCTCGAAGTAGGCCTCGGCCACCTCGACGGGCACGCCTTGGCGGATGTCGGCCTTGACCCCGTGCCGCGCGAGCACGTAACGCAGGCGCTCGATCGGGTCGCGCAGGGTGCGGTAGGCCGCGTTGACCCGCTCCATCTGGTCGCTGGCGTCGTCGCGCTCGGCTTGGCTCCGGGCCATGAAGCGATCCGGGTGGAAGCGGCGAGCAAGCGCATGATAGCGCGCCTCGAGGTCGGCGCCGTCGAGAACGAGGCGCTCGGGGAGGTCGAAGACGGCGTAGTGGGCTTGGGTGGTCATGTGTGGTGTGCCTGGGGCCAGGGACTCGGAACGGTGAGATCCCCCCACCCCCGACCCCGCCCCACCGGGGGGCGGGGGGAAAGAGAGGGGGGAATCAGACGCCGAAGGAGTTGCCGCAGCCGCAGGTGTGGACGGCGTTGGGGTTTCGGAAGGTGAAGCCCGCGTTCATGAGGTCGTCGTTGTAGTCGAGCTCGAGGCCGCTCAGGAACAGGGAGCTCTTGGGGTCCATGACGACCTTGAGGCCGTCGAACTCCATCACCCGGTCGTCGGTGTCGGGCGCATCGGCCATGTCGAGCTTGTAGCTCAGGCCCGAGCAGCCGCCGCCGGTGGCCCCGACGCGCAGGTAGCCGTCGGGCTTGCCCTGACGATCGAGCAGGCTCTTGACGTGGGCGATCGCCTTGGGGGTCAGGGTGATCAGGGTGGCCTGGGGGGTGGTCTCGGTCGTCATCTCTAAGCCTCCGTGCTCGAAGCGGCGCGCCGCTTCTGGTGGTAGTCGCTGATCGCCATGCGGATCGCGTCCTCGGCGAGAACCGAGCAATGAATCTTGACGGGGGGCAGCGCCAGCTCCTCGACGATCGCCGTGTTCTTGATGGTCAGCGCCTCGTCCAGGGTCTTCCCCTTGAGCCACTCGGTGGCCAGCGACGAGCTCGCGATGGCCGAGCCGCAGCCGAAGGTCTTGAACTTGGCGTCCTCGATCACGTTCGTCTGGTCGTTGACCTTGATCTGGAGCTTCATCACGTCGCCGCACTCGGGCGCACCGACGATCCCCGTGCCGACGCCCGCTTCGTCCTTGGCAAAGGAGCCCACGTTGCTGGGGTTCTCGTAGTGGCGCATGAGGTTGTCGCTGTAGGTCATGGGGCTTCTCCTGCTAGTGCGCCTGCCACTGGACCTGCTTGAGGTCCACGCCTTCCTTGTACATCTCGTAGAGCGGCGAGAGCTCCCGCAGGCGCCGGACCTGGTTGATGACGATCTCGGCGGTCCGGCGGATCTCGTCCTCGGTGGTGAAGCGGCCGAGCCCGAAGCGCAGCGAGGTGTGCGCCAGGTCGCTCGTGACCCCGATGGCCCGAAGGACGTGCGACGGCTCGAGCGACGCCGAGGTGCAGGCCGAGCCCGACGAGACGGCGATCCCCTTCATTCCCATCATGAGGCTCTCGCCCTCGACGAAGGCGAAGCTGAGGTTGAGGTTGCCGGGCAGGCGCATGGTCGGATGGCCGTTGAGGAAGACCTGGTCGAGGGCCTCGGTGATGGTGCCCTGGAGCAGGTCGCGCAGCTCGGCCACCCTGAGGCTCTCCTCGGCCCGCTCGAGGCGAGCGAGCTCGCAGGCCTTGCCGAGGCCGACGATCCCGGGCACGTTGAGGGTGCCCGAGCGCATGCCGCGCTCGTGGCCGCCGCCGTGGGTCTGGGCGCTGAGGCGAACGCGCGGCCCCTTGCGGCGGACGTAGAGGGCGCCGACCCCCTTGGGGCCGTAGAGCTTGTGGCCCGACAGAGAGAGGAGATCGACCTTCATGGCGTTGACGTCCACGGGGACCTTGCCCGCGCTCTGGGCGGCGTCCACGTGCAGGAGCACCCCCTTGGCGCGGGTGATTTCGCCGAGGGCCGCGAGGTCCTGGACGGTGCCGATCTCGTTGTTGGCGTGAAGGAGACTGACGAGGATGGTGTCGGGCCGGATGGCCGCCTCGAGCGCGGCCGGGTCGACCAGGCCGAAGCGATCGACCTCGAGATAGGTGACCTCGTACCCCTGGCGCACCAGGTACTCGCAGGTGTCGAGGGTCGCCTTGTGCTCGACTCGGGTGGTGATCAGGTGCTTGCCCTTCTCGGCGTACATCTCGGCGACGCCCTTGATGGCGAGGTTGATCGACTCGGTGGCCCCGGAGGTCAGGACGATCTCCTTGCCGCTGGCATGGCCCCGGTCGTCCAGGGCGCCGATCAGCAGGGCGATCTGCTCGCGGGCCTTCTCGACGGCCTGCTCAGCGGCCCAGCCGAAGGGGTGGTTGCGGCTCGCGGCATTGCCGTAGTGCTCGGTGAAGTAGGGCAGCATGGCCGCGAGGACCCGGGGGTCCATGGGGGTGGTGGCGTGGTTGTCCAGGTAGATCATGCCCGTGGCTTCCTATGGGGTCGGGGTCAGGTCGAAATCGAACGAGGCGTGCCGGATGCCGTCCCTGCGCGCCAGCCCCTCGAGGGTGTAGGCCTCGAGGGCCGCCATGAACTGCTGCTGGGCGGCGAGAAGGGCGGCCTGGACGGCGCAGCTGGTGCGGAAGCAGTCGTGAGGGGTCGAGGCGGTGCAGTCGTTGACCGCGATCTCGCCCTCGGTGGCTTCGACGACCTGGCGCAGGGTGATGGTGTCGGCCGGTCGCCCCAGGGCGATCCCCCCGTGGGAGCCGCGGTGCGATCGCACCAGGCCCGCCTTGACGAGCAGGGGGACCAGCTTGCCCAGAAAGGAGGAGGGGATGCGCTCGACTTCGGCGATGCGCGCGGTGTCGCTGAGCTGCCCTTCAGGCTGCTTGGCCAGGTAGAGCAGGGTCAGGATTCCGTATTCGGTCGCTTTGGTCAGTTTCATCGCGGTGCCAAACCTTCGCATGACGCAGTGGGGCGCGGGGCCCGGGTAAATCGGACAAAAAAGGTCTGATTTGCCTCTTGTGACTGTACGCCATGGCAAGGGGCTTGTCAACGCGAAGCGCCGTGCAGCGGCGCGATCCCGGGGGGCGGGGCCCCCCCGAGCCCGGAGCGGGCCTTGCCGAGGCCCGCTCCCATGAGCCCGGCCACGATGCAGAGCGCCAGGATGATCAGGTCGGTTCGCTTCATCGTCGCCTCCTTTGCCGGGGCCGATCCTAGCGGGGATCGCGCGGCGCGGCGACGTTCATCTGGCCAACGCCGCTCGTGCCTCTTTTGGAATTCCTCGATTCCAGCTACCATGGGCCTCTTCGGGCGAAGCGAGGCACAAGGGGGGCACGAGCGATGCAGTGGGACGTGATCGTCATCGGCGGCGGCCATGCGGGCTGCGAGGCCGCCATCGCCGCGGCCAGGCTCGGCTGTCGCACGCTGATGGCGACGTCCAGCCGCGACACCATCGCCACCATGCCGTGCAACCCCGCCATCGGCGGCCCCGCCAAGGGCAACCTGGTCCGCGAGATCGACGCGCTGGGCGGCGAGATGGCCCGCGTCACCGACCGAACCGCCATGCAGATCAAGGTCCTCAACGCCTCAAAGGGGCCGGCCGTCCAGGCCCTGCGCGCCCAGTCGGACAAGAAGCGCTACGCCGAGGCCATGCAGGAGGTCGTCCTCTCGACCCCCAACCTCACGGTCCTCGAGGGGCTGATCGCGGAGCTTGTCCCCACCCCGGACGGGGGCGTGGAGCTCGTGAGCGAAGAGGGCGAGCGCCTCCTGGCTCGCGCGGTGGTGCTGACCACGGGCACCTTCCTGCGTGGCAAGCTCTTCACCGGCCTCTCGAGCGATCCGGGCGGCCGCGCCGGCGAGGCCCCCGCCAACGCCCTGACCGCGAGCCTTCACGCCCTGGGCCTGCGCACCGGCCGCCTCAAGACCGGCACCCCGCCCAGGGTGGACGGCCGGACCCTCTCGTTCGAGCGCATGGCCCTCGCGCCGGGGGGGACGCCCGATCTTCACTTCTCCTTCGTGCCCCCCGAAGAGCCCACCCCCCAGCACCCCTGCTACCTGACCCACACCATCCCCGCCACCCACGCGGTGATCACGGCCGCGCTCGACCAGTCGCCCATGTTCACCGGGATGATCGAGGGGGTGGGGCCTCGCTACTGCCCGAGCATCGAGGACAAGGTCGTCCGCTTCCCCGACAAGGAGACCCATCCGGTCTTCCTCGAGCCCGAAGGGGCCGACACCGTCCAGTGGTACGTGCAGGGCATGTCGACGAGCCTGCCCGCCGAGGTCCAGCTCGCGATGCTGCGCACCATGCCCGGCCTCGAGGCGGTCGAGATGCTCAAGCCGGGCTACGCGGTCGAGTACGACTACATCCCCGCCGTCCAGCTGCACCCGACCCTCCAGTGCAAGCTTTCGCCGGGCCTCTTCACCGCGGGCCAGATCAACGGCACCTCGGGCTACGAGGAGGCCGCGGCCCAGGGCCTGGTGGCGGGCATCAACGCCGCCCGCTACGCCCAGGGCAAGGAGCTCGTGGTCTTCCCCCGCTCGGAGTCCTACATCGGGACCCTGGTGGATGACCTGGTGACCAAGGAGATCAACGACCCCTACCGCATGCTGACGAGCCGATCCGAGTACCGGCTCACCCTCAGGCAGGACAACGCCGACGAGCGCCTCACCCCGCTGGGCCGCGAGCTGGGTCTGGTGGACGAGAGGCGCTGGGCCGTCTTCACCGCCAAGCAGGAGGCGATCGCGCGCGAGCGCGCCTGGCTGCGCCAGACCCGGCTCTTGCCCACCGAGGACCTCAACGTGCGCTTGATGGCGGCCTGCGGGGAGCGCCTGGAGCGCAGCGTCACCCTCGAGGAGCTCCTCCGCAGGCCGCCGGTGCCGGCGGGGCTGGTCTGGGAGATCGCGGGGCGTGCGAGCGAGGAGGTGCCCCGCGAGGTCGTCGAGCAGCTGGGTATCCAGACCAAGTACGCGGGCTACATCGAGCGCCAGATCGCGCAGATCGCGAAGCTCAAGCGCCTCGAGGACCGGGCCCTGCCCGCGGATCTCGACTACCTGGCCATCATCGGCCTGTCGCGCGAGGCCCAGGACAAGCTCTCGCGGGTCCAGCCCCGCACCCTGGCTCAGGCCTCGCGCGTGGGGGGGGTGACTCCCGCGGACGTGACCCTGCTCATGGTGCACCTGGAGGCGCGCCAGCGCCTGGTGGGGCGACCCTCGTAGCCCCGCACCGATCCCCCCAAACCATTCTCCGTTGCGGACGAAGTGCCGGGCGCGAGCCTTCCCTATCCTGGAATCGGAGCGGGGCGACGCAGCGGGAGGGTTGGGCCATGCGGCTGTCGGGTCACGACATCATTTGCCTGTCGGCGGTCGACTGGGACGATCCACGGGCGGCCGAACGGGCACCGCTCGTGGGCCTTCTGGCCGAGATGAACCGGGTGCTCTTCATCGACGGCCCGTGCTCGCTCTTGCAGGCCTGCGCGCGCCTCGGCGACGCCCGCTACCGGGCCAAGTGGGTGGCGCGCTGGACCAGCGGCGGCCGTCCCAGGCGCCTGGCGAGCCACCTCTACTGCTGGACCCCGCCCTTTCGCGCGCCGGCGCCTCGCGGCCTCTCGGGCTGGCGCCTGCGCCGCGGGGTCCAGGCGATCGCCCGGACCCTCGACTTCAAGACCCCCATCCTCTGGCTCGACCCCGCTCACCCGGACGCCGCCTCCTTGATCGGGGCGTGCGACGAGGCGCTGGTCGTGGCCCACTGCCCGGACGCCGAGGCTCGCCTGACGCGCGGCGAGCGCGCCGTGCTCGCGGCAGCCGACCTCGCCCTGGTCTCGAGCAAGGCGCACCTGCGCGCCCTGCGCACCGAGGTGCCTCATGTCCGGCTCGCCCCGCGCGGCAGCGACTTCGACCGCCGCCAGGAGGCCCAGGTGAGCCGCTGGGACGCGCGCTGCCGCGAGGTCGAGGGCGCGGTGCTCGACCTCCTGGCCGCCCGGGCCAAGCCCAGCTCCATCCCGCTTTTTGCCGAGCGCGTCATCCGCCAGCAGCACGTCAACCTGTGACGGTTCCTCGTGGGGTTTTCAGTCGCCCAGCAGCAGGGTCTCGAACGCTTCGCCCGCCTCGGCCGCCGCGCTTTCCGCGGGGATGACCAGCAGGGCGTTGGCCGCGGCCATGGAGGTCATGCGGCCCGAGCCCTGGGGGCCGGTCAGGGTGGCCCGGTAACCGTCGGCCTCGCGCCGGACGACGGCCCGCAGGAAGGCGGTCCTGCCCGGCGACTTGGAGCAGCGCTCGGTCAGCACCGAGCGCACCGTGGGGCGGTCCGGGCGGGGGTGAGCCATCATCCTGAGCAGGGCGGGGCGGACGTAGTACTCGAAGGCGACCATGGCCGAGACGGGGTTGCCGGGCAGCCCGAAGGCGGGCTTCCCCGCGAGGGTGGCGTAGGTGAAGGGCTTCCCGGGTTGCTGGGCGACCCGGTCGAAGTGGACCGAACCGAGGCGCGAAAAGGTCTCGCCCACGTGGTCGAAGGCCCCCACGGAGACGCCCCCCGAGGTGATCACCACGTCGCACGACAGGGCCCGCTCGACGAGCTCCAGCGTCGCCTGCCGGTCGTCCCGGGCGATTCCCATGAGGACGGGGACGGCCCCGGCCTCGAGGACCATTCCGGCCAGGGCGTAGGCGTTGCTGCCGTAGATCTGGCCCGGGGCGAGCTCGGAGCCGGGCTCCACCAGCTCGTCGCCGGTGGCGACGATGGCGACCCGCACGGCGGGGTGGACCTCCACGTGGGATCGCCCCACCCCCGCGAGCAGGCCGATCCGGGCCGCGTTCAGGAGGGTGCCCGGCTCCAGCACGCGCGCCCCGGCCGTGAGGTCCTCGCCCCGGAGGCGCACGTTCTGGCCGACGCGGGCGCCGCGCGCGAAGGTGACGTGGCCGTCCGATTCCCGGGTCTCCTCGACCTTGACCACGGCGTCGGCCCCGCTCGGCATGATCGCGCCGGTCATGATCCGGCAGGCCGTGACGGGGGCGAGCTCCGGGGGCTCGGTCCAGCCGGCCGCGACCTCGGAGCGCACGCTGAGCCGCACCGGGGCGTGGGGCGAGGCGAGCGCCAGGTCCTCGGCGCGAACGGCGTAGCCGTCCATGGCGGAGTTGTCGAAGGGGGGGTGCGCGTGGGGAGAGTCGACCGGCTCGGCCAGCACCCGGCCGAGCGCCTGGAGCAGGGGCGTTCGGACGCCCGGCATGGGGGAAACGGTGCTCAGGATGAGGCGGCGAGCCTCTTCGACCGGGATCACAGGACCTCCTCTGCGCGTCGCGCGGAAATGATGCCGCCACGATCGGCATGGATGGGAGTTGGATGATTTCATGTCCGTAGCGTACACGGTTGACGTCATGCTTGCTTGTTGCTAGTTTTACGTCATGTACACATCGTAGTCATTTCCGAATCGCGTCATACCGGAGGGGTCATGTCCGAGCGAAACCCAGCTTCCGCCGGGGCCATCCCCGTTCCCTTCATGAGCGCGACCCTGGATGGACGCGGAGTCCTGGCGGGCCTCGTCTTCTCCGCGGTCCTGAGCGCCCTGGTCTACCTCGGCTCCCAGGGGCTCCGGGGTTTCGACGGCGCGCTTGCGGGCTACCTCTTCAGCACCCTCTTCGCCCTCTTCGGGATCGTCTACCGGTACGTGGTCTGGCTCCAGCGCCCCCCCACCCGGCTCTACTGGGTGCGGGGCTGGCAGCTCTTCTGGGCCCCCGGCAAGCGCCTGCGCAACATGGGCCTCTTCGTCCGGCTGACCTTCGACAAGCTCGTCGCTCAGACCTTCATCCGCCGCCGATCCCACCAGCGCTGGCTCGCGCACCAGCTGATCTTCTGGGGGTGCGTGCTTGCGATCCTGGTGACCTTCCCGCTCACCTTCGGCTGGCTCCGCTTCGAGAGCGCCGTGTCGGACCCCAGCGTCTACATGCCGGTCCTGTTCGGCGCGCGCATGCCCCTCTTCGGCTTCGCGGCCCGATCGCTCGTCGGCTGGGTGATCTTCCACCTTCTCGACATCGCCGCGGTGCTCGTGCTCGCGGGGATCGCGATCGCCCTGCCGCGCCACCTCAAGGACGAGGCCGAGCTCTCGACCCAGCGCCTCGACAACGACTTCATCCCCCTGGTGCTGCTCTTCGCCGTGAGCGTGACGGGGCTGATGCTGACCGTCTCCAACATGGGGATGGCCGGCAAGTTCTACTACTGGATCACCACCACCCACGCGGTGACGGTCATGCTGTGGCTGCTGTTCTTGCCCTTCGGCAAGTTCTTCCACATCTTCCAGCGCATCGCCAACCTCGGCGTCTGGTTCTACAAGGCGGCGGGGGCCGAGGGCGAGCAGGCGCGCTGCGCGCGCTGCCGGGAGCCCTACCTCTCGGTGATGCAGCGCGACGACCTCAAGCGCCTCCTGCCCGAGCTGGGCTTCGACTACGCCGAGGAGGGCGGCGGCAACTGGCAGGACGTTTGCCCGTCCTGCCGGCGCAAGCTCGTGACCCTCAACCAGTTCCAGACCGTCGGAAAGCGATTCGTGTGAGGGAGTAAACGCCATGGCTCAGTTGCCCCAGGACCCGGAGCGCCTGAAGGATCGCTTTGGCCCCACCCTCAAGTACTCCCCGCCGGGGGGCTTCAGGACCGACGCGGTCCCCGACAAGCTGGTCGATACCCACTGCTGCTTCTGCGGGCAGCAGTGCGGGATCACCCTCAAGGTCCTGGACAACCAGGTCGTCGGCTTCGAGCCCCGGGACTTCCCGTTCAACGAGGGCAAGCTCTGCCCGAAGGGGATCAAGCGATACCTCCAGGGCTCCCACCCGGATCGCCTGCTCACTCCCATGAAGCGCACGCCGGAAGGGTTCGCGCGCATCTCGTGGGACGAGGCCCTCTGCGAGACCGTCGCCAAGATCAAGGAGATCCAGGAGCGCCACGGCAAGGACGCCTTCGCCATGCTCTCGGGGGTGAGCCTCAACAACGAGAAGAGCTACCTGGTGGGCAAGTTTGCTCGCTTGGCCCTCCAGACCGCCAACCTCGACTACAACGGCCGCCTGTGCATGGTCTCGGCCGGGGCGGGCAACAAGAAGGCCTACGGGATCGACCGTGCGAGCAACTCCTGGGCGGACATCCCCAAGGCCAAGGCGATCTTCGTGATAGGCTCCAACGTCGCCGAGTGCGCCCCCATCACCACCCGCTACATCTGGAGCGCCCGCGACGCCGGCGCCAAGCTGATCGTCGCGGACCCCCGGATGGTGCCGGGGGCCCGCACCGCGGACCTCTACCTGCCCCTGCGCCCGGGATCCGACAGCGCGCTCTTGATGGCCATGCTGCACGTGGTGATCCGGGACGGCCTCACCGACCCGGCCTTCATCCGGGACCACACCTCGGGCTTCGAGGCGGTCGCCGAGAGCGTGAAGGACGCCACCCCCGAGTGGGCGGCCGAGCTTTGCGGGGTCCCCGCCGCCAAGATCGAGCAGGCCGCCCACTGGTACGCCGAGGCCGAGACGGCCATGATCCTTCACGCGCGCGGGCTAGAGCACCAGAGCAAGGGCGTCGACAACGTCCTGGCCTGCGCCAACCTGGCGCTCGCCACCGGCAAGATCGGGCGCGAGGGCTGCGGCCACAGCACCATCACGGGCCAGGGCAACGGCCAGGGCGGCCGCGAGCACGGCCACAAGTGCGACCAGCTCCCCGGCAACCGCGACATCACCAACCCCGAGCACCGGGCCTACGTGGCCGGGGTCTGGGGGGTGGACGAGGCGGAGATCCCGGGCAAGGGCCTCTCCGCCCAGGAGATCATGGAGGCCATCCACCGGGGCGAGATCAAGGGGCTGCTCAGCATCTGCTTCAACCCCCTGGTGAGCCTGCCGGACGCGACCTTCACCCGCGAGGCCCTCGATCGCCTCGAGCACTACACGGTCATCGACTTCTTCCTGTCCGAGACGGCCCAGCACGCCGACGTGGTCCTCCCCGGCAGCCTCCACGAGGAGGACGAGGGCACCGCGACCTCGGCCGAGGGGCGGGTGATCAAGATCAACGCCGCCGTGACCCCGCCGGGGGAGGCCCGGCGCGACTGGGAGATCCTCCTGGACATCGCCGAGCGCCTCGGCCGGGGGAGGTACTTCCGCTACGAGAACGCCGAGCAGATCTTCAACGAGCTGCGGCTGGCCTCGCGCGGGGGCACCGCCGACTACTCGGGCATCACCTGGGCCAAGGTGGTCGAGAACCAGGGCATCTTCTGGCCCTGCCCCCAGACCACCGAGGAGGGCGAGCGGACCCCGGACTGGAGGGCGCTGGACACGGCGCACCCGGGCACCCCCCGGCTCTACGAGGGGGGGCGCTTCTACCACCCCGACGGCCGGGCCCGCTTCAACGTCGTGAACTGGCGAGCGCCCGCCGAGGTCGTGGATGACGCCTACCCCCTCTGGCTCACGACGGGCCGGGTCATCAGCCAGTACCTCTCGGGCACCCAGACCCGGCGCATCGGGCCCTTGGTCGACCAGTACCCCTTCCCGCGCCTGGAGCTCCACCCGCGCCTGGCCGAGGCCCTGGGGATCCAGGACGGCCAGTGGGTGACGACGTTGACCCGCCGCGGCCGCCTCACCCTGCGGGCCCAGGTGGTCAAGACCATCCGACCCGACACGGTCTTCATCCCCTACCACTGGGCCGGCGACCTCTCGGCAAATGTTCTGACCAACCGCGCCCTCGATCCCGTCTCCAAGATCCCCGAGTACAAGGTCTCGGCCTGCCGCGTTCAGCCCGCGACGCCCGAGGAGGTCGCGCGGGGTGAGCGCGCCGAGGCCGACGCCTACCGCCAGGAGCCGATCCAGCTCGAGCTCGGCCTGGCCGATCGCCGCAAGGAGGCGTCGCGCTGATGGAGCTCCAGTTCTTCGTCGACCCCATCCGCTGCATCGGCTGCAAGGCGTGCCTCCAGGGGTGCTCCGAGTGCGCCACCCACCGGGGCCGGTCCATGATCCACCTGGAGTACATGGATCGCGGCACCTCGACCCAGACGGTGCCCATGGTGTGCATGCACTGCGAGAACCCGACATGCGCCCAGGTCTGCCCCGCCGACGCCATCAAGCGGACCGAGGACGGGGTGGTCCAGTCGAGCCTCAAGGAGCGCTGCATCGGCTGCGCCAACTGCGTCAACGCCTGCCCCTTCGGGGTCCCGCGCTACTACCCCGAGTTCGACCAGATGCTGAAGTGCGACATGTGCTACGACCGCACGTCGGTGGGCCTCAAGCCCATGTGCGCGACCGTCTGCCCATCGGACGCCCTGTTCTTCGGCACCCGCGAGGAGTTCGAGACCCGGCGCTCGGGGCGTCCGGTGAACGAGTTCCGCTTCGGAGCCCAGATTGTTCGCACCCGGGTCTTCATGGTGCTCGACGAGGCCCACGATCGCCTGGACGTCCAAGACGTCGCCCTCGCGGACACCCCGGATCCGCGCTTCGAACCCGACACCTACGATTCCGTCGACCCCTTCTCCCACGTGGAGCCACCGAGCAACGGAGGCCCGGCATGACCCGCAAGCCCGAGGATCCCCACTGGAAGACCGACTTCAGCGTGGACTGGAGCCGGACCTCCTACCTCTCGCGCCGCGAGTTCACGCGCTACCTGGCGCTGGGCAGCGTCACCATGGCCGCGGGAAGCACCTTCATGGCGCTGCGCGCGGGGATCGGACGCCCCCACGCCGCCCCGCCACGGCGCGCGATCGCCGCCATCGACGCCGTTCCCCCCAAGAGCAGCCTGGCTTTCGAGTACCCGGCCAAGGGGCATTACGCCCTCTTGATCCGCCATGAGGACGGGACCTTCGACGCCTTCTCCCAGAAGTGCACCCACCTCGGCTGCAGCGTCTTCTACGCCGCACACGGCGACAAGCTGGAGTGCCCCTGCCACGAGGGCTTCTTCGACGTCCGCAGCGGCGACGTGCTCGCGGGGCCGCCGCAGCGGCCGCTGCCGCGGATCCAGCTCGAGGTCGCGAACGGCAAGGTGTACGCCGTGGGCGGAGGCGAGGCATGAGCGCCCCGCGTACCTGGCTGGTCGACGGGATCTTCCTGTTCGTCCTGTTGCTGTGGATCATCCAGCTCTTCCTCGTGATCACGGGGATCGACGCCTACCTCGGCGGCCAGGCCGGTATCCTCTGGCCTGCCGCCATCACCTCGGCCGTTCTCGCCCTCATCAACCTGAAGCTGGTGAGCTACATCCAGGACTAGGAGCCCCCATGTCGAACCGGAACATCCAGCTCTTCCTCGCCACCGTGGCCTTCGCCGTGAGCTTCGCGGTCTGGGGCATGCTCGGGGCCCTCGCCCCCCTGCTGCGCACCGCGTTCGGGCTCAGCCAGTCCCAGGTGGCCCTGATGGTGGCGATCCCGGTGCTGCTGGGGGCGATCGGGCGTCTGCCGATGGGGATCGCCGCCGATCGCTTCGGGGGGCGCCCGGTGATGGCCGCGCTGCTCGTCTTCACGCTGATCCCCGCGGCGGGCCTCGCCCTGAGCGCCTCCTATCCGGCCCTGCTCCTGTGGGGCTTCTTCCTCGGGATGGCGGGCACCACCTTCGCGGTGGGGGTCGCCTTCACCAGCAAGTGGTTCGCCCCCGAGCAGCAGGGCACGGCCCTCGGGATCTTCGGGGCGGGCAACGTCGGCCAGAGCGTGGCGGTCTTCTTCGCCCCGCGCCTGGCCGAGGCGCTCGGCTCCTGGCGGTCGGTGCTCTGGCTCTTCGGGGGGCTGAGCCTCGCCTGGGGGATCGTCTTCTGGGGCTTCGCCCGCGACGCGCGCCCGGGGGTGCCGCGCTCCTTGGCCGAGATCCTGGCGATCCTGGGACGCTCGCCGATGGCCTGGCTGCTCAGCCTGTTCTACTTCGTGACCTTCGGCGGCTTCGTCGCCCTGGGGGTCTACCTTCCCACCCTCCTGACGTCCCGCTACGGCCTCGCGCTGCCCGACGCGGGCATGCGGGCGGCGGGCTTCGTGCTGCTGGCGACCCTTTGCCGACCGATCGGAGGCTACCTCGCGGACCGGCTGGGGGGCGCGCGCATCCTTGCCGGGGTCTACGCGGTGAGCGTGCTCTCGGGCTTCCTGCTCGTTCCCTCGGGCATGGTCAGCTTCACGGTGGGGGCCCTCTCCTTCGCGTGCGCGGCGGGGCTCGGCAACGGGGCAGTCTTCAAGCTGGTGCCCCAGTACTTTCCCGTCGAGACCGGCGCCGTCACCGGCCTGGTCGGCGCCTTCGGCGGGCTCGGGGGCTTCTTCCCGCCTTTGGTGCTCGGGCTCCTGCTCGAGCTGACGGGCCACTACACCCTGGGCTTCCTGGCCCTGGCCGCGACCTCCGCGCTCTGCCTCGCGCTCAGCCTGCGCCTGGCGCATCGCTCGCCTCCTCTCGTGCCCGGGCGAGGGTGAGGCCCGGGGACCCATCGGCCTTGGCGAGCAGCCACCCTTGGGGCGCGCCGAGACTTGGAGGAGTGAGAGATTGAAGGACTGACCCGCTTTGACGCCAAGGGTAGGGCGAGGATGGTGAACGTGCTCGGCGTGGCCCGCCGATCCGGCCTGCGCCCTGTGCGGAGAGTGCCCCAGCATCACGACGCTGGTCGAGGACGGCGCGATCGCCTGCGATCCCCGTCGATGACGAGATCTCGGCGCGGGAGCTTCACGAGGCCCTCGAGGACGTCGTCGTGATCGCCGTGAGGGAGAGCCTCACGGCGGTTCCGGCTTTGAAGGGCGCCTTCCATGTGCCGCATGCGCGGCTGAGCGCGGCGCTGCCCGGGATTCCGCCCGACCGCAAGGTGGTCGTCTGCTGCCTGCGCGGTGAGCTCGGCCTTCAGGCGGTCGCGCTGCTGCGCGCGGCCGGATGCGAGCAGGCCATGAGTCTCTCGGGTGGCTTGCTCGCGTATTTCCGGGAATTCGACCCGATCAAACGAGACTTGGAGCGATGAGATCCCCCCGCCCCCGCCCCCGCCCCACCGGGGGGCGGGGAGAGGCGGTGATGGCGCTATGGGCGCATGGAAGGGGGGTCGAGGGCGGCTAGTCCTGGTGGCAGCAGCCCTCTACCCAGGTCTCCCCCCCCACGAAGTACTCCTTCTTCCAGATGGGGACGTCCCGCTTGATGGTGTCGATCCCATGACGGCATGCCTCGAACGCCGCGCCGCGGTGAGGGGCGCTGACGCCCACGAGCACCGCGACCTCGCCGATCGCGAGCCGGCCGACCCGGTGGATCAGCACCACGCGCTTGGCATCCCATCGCTCGAGGATCTCTCGGCCGATGCCCTCGAGCTGTGCCTGGGCCATCTCGGCGTAGGCCTCGTAGGCGAGGTGCAGGACCTCACGCCCTTCGTTGTGGTCGCGCACGACCCCGCAGAAGGTGACGATGGCCCCCGCCCTCGGGTCGGCGAGCAAGGCCTCGGCCTGATGGACGTCGATGGGATCCGAGGTGACGAGGTACATGTTAGCCTCCGCTCACGGGGGGGATGAGGGCGAGCGGCTCGCTCTCGCCGATGACGTGGTGATCGGGAGCGAAGCGCAAAGCGGAGGCCACGCGCGCGCTGGGAAGGTAGGCGGCGAGCGACGGAAACTCCCGGGCGACGGCCGCCTTGAGATCCCCGACGGTGCTGCCGGCAGGAAGGTCGAGCGAGATGCGCTCGGCCCTCTGGGCCTCCTTTAGGACGGCGAAAAGCATGATGTCGAGCCGCATGTGATTCTCCTTGCGTAAATTACGATTTTACCTCGGGGCGGGGCCGGATGGGAGCTGTCGTTGTCATGGATGGTCGAGCGCTACCCGCCCGATCCGGATCCGGTCCTGGTCGAGGGATCCAACCGCGTCACCTGGCCGCCGGGTGGCGACGCAGCAGACCCGTGAGCCCCAGGATCCCCCGGGGCGGGTTTTTCCCCGACCGGAGCCTGGCGCAAGGGGCGCGTCGACTGTATGATGGGGGCATGAGCGAACATATGAGCGAGCACCCCCAGGCCTTCCTCCGAGTCCGCGGCGCCCGCGAGCACAACCTCAAGAACATCGACCTGGCGGTCCCCCGTAACCGCCTGGTGGTCTTCACCGGGGTCTCGGGCTCGGGCAAGAGCAGCCTCGCGTTCGATACCATCTTCGCCGAGGGCCAGCGCCGCTACGTGGAGAGCCTCAGCTCCTACGCGCGCCAGTTCCTCGGCCAGATGGACAAGCCCGACGTGGACTACATCGAGGGCCTGAGCCCCGCCATCTCAATCGACCAGAAGTCGACCAGCCACAACCCGCGCTCCACGGTCGGCACCGTCACCGAGATCTACGACTACCTGCGCCTGCTGTTCGCGCGGGTGGGCACCCCCCACTGCCACAAGTGCGGCCAGACGATCAACCCCCAGACCGTCGAGCAGATCGTCGACCAGGTGCTCGCCTGGCCCGAGGGCACCCGCTTCCAGGTGCTCGCTCCCATCGCCCGAGGGCGCAAGGGCGAGTTCAAGAAGGAGCTGGAGGCCGCCCGCAAGGAGGGCTTCGTTCGCGTCCGGATCGACGGCGAGGTCATGGACCTGGCCGAGGACATCGCCCTCGACAAGCAGAAGAAGCACGACGTCGCCATCGTCATCGACCGCCTGATCGTCAAGGCCGACATCCAGACGCGCCTCGCCGACAGCGTGGCCACCGCCCTCAAGAAGGGCGAGGGGCTCGCCATCGTCCAGAATCTCGGCACCCGCGAGACGCCCGCCGAGACCGACGTCCTCTTCAGCGAGCACTTCGCCTGCTCGGATTGCGGCGTGTCGCTCTCCGAGGTCGCCCCGCGCCTGTTCTCCTTCAACAGCCCCTTCGGCGCCTGCCAGACCTGTCTCGGCCTCGGCTCCAAGCAGGAGCTCGACCCGCACCGGATCGTGCCCGACCCTCACAAGAGTCTCGCCGAGGGCGCAATCGCCCCCTGGCACCGCACGGGAAACCCCTACTACCAGCAAATGCTCTCGGCGCTTGCCAAGGCCCAGGGCTTCGACCTCAAGACCCCCTGGGAGGACCTGAGCGCCACGGCCCAGCAGGTGGTGCTCTACGGCTCGGACGACGCGATCCACATCGACCAGGAGTCGTGGTTCCGCCCGGGCGAGTGGGGCTACACCACGCGGTACGAGGGGGTGATCCCCCAGCTCCAGCGGCGCTACACCGAGTCGACCTCCGACAAGTTCAAGGAGGAGACCGAGGCGTTCATGACCATGCGGCCCTGCGAGGGCTGCCAGGGCAAGCGCCTGCGCCCCGAAGCCCTCGCCGTCACGGTCGGCGACCGCTCGATCGCAGCTGTCACCTCACTGTCGATCGGCCGTGCCCAGGCCTTCGTGGCGGGCCTCGTCCTCACCGAGCGCCAGGCGATCATCGCCCAGCAGATCCTCAAGGAGATCAACGCGCGCCTGCAGTTCCTCTTGGACGTGGGGCTCGACTACCTGACCCTCGATCGCACCGCCAACACCCTGTCGGGGGGTGAAGCCCAGCGCATCCGCCTCGCGACCCAGATAGGCTCCGGCCTCACGGGCGTGCTCTACATCCTGGACGAGCCCTCGATCGGCCTGCACCAGCGGGATAACGAGCGCCTCCTCGGCACCCTCGAGCGCCTGCGCAACCTGGGCAACACCCTGATCGTGGTCGAGCACGACGAGGACACCATCCGCGCGGCGGATCACTTGGTGGACGTGGGCCCCAACGCCGGGGTGCACGGCGGGTGGATCGTCGCGAGCGGCACGCTCGAAGAGGTCATGGCCGTAGAGGAGAGCCTGACGGCCCAGTACCTGAGAGGCGATCGCGCCATCACGGTGCCGCTGTTTCGTCGACCGGGCAACGGCAAGGCGATCCGCCTCAGGGGCGCGAACCTCAACAACCTGCAAGACGTGAGCGTCGAGATTCCGCTCGGCAAGTTCGTCTCGGTGACGGGCGTGTCGGGGTCGGGCAAGTCGACTCTGATCAACGAGGTCCTGATGGGGGCCATCGAGCACACCCTCTCCAAGCGCCCCTTCCCGAAGGGCCTCAAGGCCGTCGAGGGCCTGGAGCACATCGACAAGGCCATCGTCATCGACCAGTCTCCCATCGGACGCACCCCGCGTTCCAACGCGGCGACCTACACCGGCCTCTTCGACATCGTGCGCGAGGTCTTCGCCAGCACCAACGAGGCCAAGGCCCGGGGCTACAAGAACGGGCGCTTCTCGTTCAACGTCAAGGGCGGCCGGTGCGAGGCGTGCAAGGGCGAGGGCATGAACGTCATCGAGATGCACTTCCTGCCCGACGTCTACGTGCCGTGCGAGGTCTGCAAGGGCAAGCGCTACAACCGCGAGACGCTCGAGGTGCGCTTCAAGGGCAAGAACATCGCCGAGATCCTGGCCATGACCGTGGGCGAGGCCGTCGAGTTCTTCCGGAGCATCCCACGGGCCCTCACCAAGCTCCAGACCCTCGCCGACGTGGGCCTCGACTACATCCAGCTCGGCCAGCCCGCGACCACCCTCTCGGGCGGCGAGGCGCAGCGGGTCAAGCTCGCCACCGAGCTGAGCCGCCGCAGCACCGGGCGCACCCTGTACCTGCTGGACGAGCCCACCACGGGGCTGCACTTCTACGACGTCGAGAAGCTGCTGGGCGTGCTGAACCGCCTGGTGGAGGCGGGCAACACGGTGCTCACCATCGAGCACAACCTGGACGTGATCAAGACCAGCGACCACGTGATCGACCTGGGGCCCGAGGGCGGGGACCGGGGCGGCACCATCGTGGCCGAGGGCCCGCCCGAGGCGATCGCGGCCTGCGAGGCCTCGCACACGGGGCGCTTCCTGAAGAAGCTCCTGGCCGAGGGCCTCGAGGTGGCGGTCCCCGCGGCGAGCGTGCCGAAGGTCCGCGCCGGCCGCAAGAAGCAGCCCGCCTGACGTCCATTCAAGGGCCATATAAGTATTATTAACAAACCGAACGGCCCTTCTGGCCGCGGGTTAAGATAGCTTGCGACGCCCCGCGCCCGCGGGGGGCCTGTTTCGGGCCCTGCAGGGCGGCGTCGCGGCGCTCGTACCAACCCTCATCACCAGGAGTGAAGCGTTGTCCGTCGAACTACACCAGTCGCACCGCTGGGATCTGCCGCCCTACGAGGCGCAGCAGCTGCAGCACGCCCTCAGCCAGGTGGTGGTGGTCCACGACGACTGCGCCGAGCTGACGCTCATCGCGGGGGTCGAGGTCGCGCACAGCCGCTTCAACGACACCCTCACCGTCGGCGTCGCCCTGCTCACCTACCCGGACCTCCAGGTGGTGGAGAAGCGGACGATCGAGTACCAGACCAAGTTCCCCTTCATCGCCGAGCTGCTCTCCTTCCGCGAGGCGCCCGCCGTCGTGGCGGCGCTCGAGACCCTCTCGCGCCGGCCCGATCTGGTCATGATCGAGGGGCCGGGCATCGCCCACGCCAAGGGCCTGGGGGTCGCCTCGCACGTGGGAGTGGTGACGGGCTTGCCGACCGTGGGCTGCGCCAAGGCGACCTCGGTGGGCTCCTTCGTGGAGCCCGAGGTCAGTGCCGGCTCCGCCTCGTCGCTGGTCTGGCAGGGCGAGATCATCGGGACGGTCTACCGCTCCAAGAACCGGGTCGCTCCGCTGTTCGTCTCGGCCGGGAACCGGATCAGCCGGGAGAGCGCCGTGCGCCTGGTGCGCGAGTGCTGCCAGGGCTACCGCATGCCGGAGCCCATCCGCCACGCGGGCAACGCCCTCTCGGAGAACAAGCGCGCCGCCGTAAGCTAGCCCAGAGCGTTGCCCCCATGGCGGCGATCCGGTAAAATGTTCGGGATCCGCTCGGATGGACGGTCATGCGCGATCGCTTCCGAGGCTTCCTCCCCTCACCACGACGCCGCGCTTTGGAGGCTATTCGATGGGACCTTTCCGCTGGCTCCCCCTGCTCTTGGCCGGGACGCTCCTCGTCTCGGCCTGCTCCGGCAGCAACCCCGCGAGCCCGGGTTCGACCAACCCGGGGATCCCCGCGGCCACCGGGGCGACGACCGCCTCGCGGCCCGAGGCCGGCAGCGAGAAGGTCACCGTCAAGGGCGCCATCGAGGATGCGCGCACCGGCGATTCGGTCCCCAAGGCCGTGGTGGTCATCCAGGCCCTGACCACCGATAGCCTTCCTTCGCCGGTGGCGAGCGGCTCGGCGACGGGCTCCGCGACCCCCGAGCCCACCCCCAGCCCCGTCCCCACGGCGACCCCGCAGGCGCCCACCAACGCCGGCCGCCAGGGCGCCACCGCCCCCAAGCGCCCCGCCCCCAAGCCCGGCGATCCCAGGGCCCCCAGGAAGGTCTCGGTGGACGACAAGGGCCAGTTCGAGATCAAGGACGTGGCCCCCGGGACCTACGCGGTCACGGCCTACGCGCCCGGTTACCAGGCGCTCACCATCGTCGGCAACCGGCCCACCCAGCTCAACATGAAGCTGACCCCCCACAAGCTGAGCGCCGGCCACGAGGTCGCAGGCTCGGTCAAGACCGCGGCCGAGAAGCCCGCCGAGGGGGCGCACGTGGTGGCGGGGGTGATCCCCGGCCTGACCATCGGCGACTCGACCGAGGCCAAGTCCGACGGCTCCTTCGTGCTCAAGGACCTGCGCGCCGGCCGCACCCCCGTCGCGGCCTACCTGGGCGACGCCGGCGAGATCAAGGCCTGGGCCCTCCAGGCCGAGGTGCCCGTCGCCATCGGCAAGGACAAGAAGACCCCCGCGCCCCAGCTCGTCCTGCGCGCCGTGAGCAACCCCGTGATCCTCTCGGGCAAGGTGACCTCGAGCGTCAAGGAGCTCAAGCCCCGCCAGGTGTCGGTGCAGCTGGTGACCGACACCGGCGCGCTGCCCCTCTTGACCCGCACCCCCGACAAGGAAGGGTACTTCCGCTTCTCGCTGCCCGCCCTCGGCGAGGGGCAGACCTACCAGCTGATCGCTAGCGGCGCGGATGCCGAGGGCGACGTGGTCTACACCCACAAGCACAAGCTGAACGCCAGCGACCTCAAGCTCGAGATCGCCCTTCCCAAGGCGCCGATCGCTCCCAAGCTGGATGCGTTCGAGGAGCCCGCCGGCCTCGTCTCCTGGGATGCGGTCGACGACGTCTCGGTCTACCGCCTGCGCGTCGAGACCGCGGGCGACGAGCCCGAGACCGTCTGGGAGAGCTTCTCGACCGGCACCCGGGTCGCCCTGCCCGATCCCGACGTGATCCCCCTGCTCAAGAAGGGCGAGAAGTACCGCCTGACGCTCACCTCCATCAAGGTGGCGGACGGCACCGGCTACGACCTGGCCGGGGTCTCGGGCGAGCCCTGGGCCTTCGCCGCGAGCCACGCGCCGGTGGACTTCGTCTTCGGCGAGCAGCCAGCCGTGAGCCCTCGGGCGCAGGCCGCTCCGGGCTCGGAGGCGGGCCTCTCGACGGCGCCCGTGGCCCCGCCCGCGCTTTCGCCCGTCACCCCGAGCGCGGCCAAGCCCGGCGCGATCGCCAAGCCGCAGCCAAAGCCCAAGGCGACCCCGAAGCCGAAGGCAAAGGGGACGACCAAGGTTTGATGCGGCCCGGCACCTTCGTCGTCGTCGACCTGGAGACGACCGGCCTCGACTACAAGCTGGACCGCATCCTCGAGATCGGGGCGGTCCGCTTGCAGGACGGCGTGGTCACCGGCGAGTTCCAGGCCCTGGTGGACCCCGAGGTCCCGCTGCGGGAGGCCAACGTCGCCATTCACGGCATCTCGGCCGAGCTCGTCGCCGGAGCCCCGCGGCTCGCCCAGGTGCTGCCGGCTTTCCTGGAGTTCCTGGGCGCCGCGCCGGTGGTCGCCCACAACGCGCAGTTCGACATGAACTTCCTGCGCCACCACGCGGCCGAGACGCTGGGCCTCCCTTTCGAGAACCCGGCGGTGGACACGCTTTCGATGGCGCGCGAGGTCTTCCCGCGCGAGAAGGCCCTTAGCCTCGAGCGCCTGCTCGAGCTCTTCGGCGAGCCGCCCCGGCCCCTGCACCGGGCCCTCGAGGACGCGCGGGCGCTGGCCTCGGTCTTCTACCGCCTGGCCGACTTGCAGGACCAGCGGCGGGACTACCAGCGCGGCCAGTTCGGCCGCATCGACCAGGTGGCCCTGCGCTACCGCGACCTGGGGCACCTGATCGACCTCATGCAGGCCGAGTTCAAGGAGCTGCGGCGCACCCTCGAGGTCTACTTCGAGGAGACCCAGGGCGACGCGATCGCCCTGCCGGGCGGCGACGTGCTGCGCCACCTGCGCCACGAGAACCACGAGTTCCACCCCGAGGAGACCCGCGCCGTCCTCGAGACGCTCGGGATCCTCGAGCGGGTCCAGCGGATCGACCGCGAGAAGCTCGATCGCTGGATCAAGGGCGATCGCCTGAGCGATGAGCAGAAGGCCCATGTCCTCTCGGCGCGCCGCTTTCTGGGGTATCGATCCGTCATGAGCTGGGAGCGACCTGCCTCGAGGATGTCTTCCTCCCTCGAAGCGTGAGGCCCGGCGCGCCTTTGCGGCATGCTAGAATAGCTCCGGCGCCATCCTTTCACCCAACGGAGAATCCACCGTGGCAAATGAATTCCAACACCTGGTCGAGCGTGGCCTGACGCAGGAGAGCGTCTACCGCGGAAACCTCCTGAACATCCGGGTCGATACCGTTGCCCTGCCCGACGGGGCGATCGCCAACCGCGAGATCGTGGTGCACCCGGGGGCGGTCGCGGTGGTGCCCCTGACCGACGACGGCCGGGTGGTGCTGGTGCGGCAGTTCCGCTACCCGATCAACCGGATCACCCTCGAGATCCCCGCCGGCAAGCTCGAGTTCGGCGAGGAGCCCGAGGCCACCTGCCGCCGGGAGCTGGCCGAGGAGACGGGGCTTTCGGCCGGCCAGATCGAGAAGCTGGCCGAGATCGTCGTGGCGCCCGGCTACAGCAGCGAGCGCATCACCCTCTACAAGGCGACCGGCCTGAGCGCCTCGGGTGCCCAGCCCGACGACGACGAGTTCATCGAGACCGTCACCTTGCCGGTGGACGAGGTCCACGCCATGATCAGGCGCGGCGAGATCGACGACGCGAAGACGATCATCGCGCTCGGCTGGCTGCGCTAGGGCCATGACGCGCCGAGAGGCCCTCGAGGCGGCCCTCGAAGCCGCTGCGGCGGACGGGGTCATGACCTTCCGGACCTTCATGGAGCTTGCGCTCTACCACCCGGAAGGGGGCTACTACACCCGGCCAGAGATGAGGGTCGGGGCGGGGGGCGACTTCCACACCAGCCCCACCATCCACCCGGCGTTCGGCCAGTGCCTGGCGCGCCAGCTCCGGCAGCTGTGGGAGCGCCTCGGCAGGCCCGATGACCTCTGCCTGCTGGAGATGGGGGCGGGCAGCGGCCAGCTGGCCGACCAGATCCTCGAGGCCCTCGCCGGCGTGCGCGGCGGCTGGAAGCGCGTCCGCTACGCCATCCTCGAGCGCAGCCCCGCCCTGCGCGAGCGCCAGCAGGAGCTGCTCTCGCCTCACAAAGAGGCGCTCACCTGGGTCGACTCGCTGGAGGCCCTGTCGCCCGCGGGCCAGTGGACCGGGATCGTCTTCAGCAACGAGCTCTTCGATGCCTTCCCCGTCCACCGCGTGATCGGCCTTGCGCAGGGCTTCGCCGAGATCGGCGTGATGCGCGGCAAGAACGGGCGCTGGCGTCAGGTCGGGATCGAGCCGACGACCCCGCGCCTCGCCGAGACCCTTTCGCGCCTGGGGGTGACGCTTCAAGAAGGCCAGCAGGCCGAGGTCAACCTCGATGCCCAGGACTGGATGAACGAGCTCGGCGCCTGGCTGGGGCGCGGCTTCCTCGTCACGGTCGACTACGGCAGCGAGGCCGAGAGGGTCTATGCCCCCCACCGCAAGAAGGGGACGATCCGCGGCTTCTTCAAGCAGATGGCGAGCGAGGATCCCCTCGCCCATCCGGGCGAGCAGGACCTCACCAGCGACGTCGACTTCACCTCCTTGATCGCCGCGGGCGAAGGGGCGGGGCTCAGGACCCTGGGGGTCGTCCCGCAGGGGGTCTTCCTCACCCACCTCGGCATCCGGGAGATCGAGAAACAGATCCTCAAGGGCGTCAAGACGACCCTCGGCGCCGACTTCGCCGCCTTCGAGATCCGCAAGCTGTACCAGAGCGAGGCCATGGGCGATCGCTTCCTGGTCCTGGTCCAGGCCAAGGGGGTCGATGCCGGCCCGAAGGACGTGATCGGGCTTTCGGGTACGCCCGCGAGATCGGGTTGGAAGGTTATCTTTGGTCAGTGATTGACATAATAAAGTCATAAGGATAACTTTTCCAACTTTTTACCTTGCTTGGTCGGGCCGATCTGGGATCTATGCTAGAATGGGCCGCAGCTCAAAGCGTGGACTCCCCATGGATTCACGCGCCTGCACACTTTGCCGCCTCCCGAAGGACTGGAAACTTATGCTGGACTTCAACGTTACATTCGCGATCGCCGTCGTGCTCGCGCTGGCCATCATCGTGCCGGTTGCGATGCTCGCGATCCACGCGCTGCTCGGTCGTGCGCGCGTCACGACAGTCGCCAAGGGCGAGACCTACGAGGCGGGCATCGCGCCCAAGTCGGTGATCGGCACGCCCCGCTCGCGATTCTCGGTCAAGTTCTACCTGATCGCCATCCTCTTCATCATCTTCGATGTGGAAGCGGTCTTCCTCTATCCCTGGGCGGTCAACTTCCAGAAGCTGGGCCTGTTCGGCTTCGTGGAGATGCTGATCTTCCTGTCCGTGCTGTTCACGGGCTTCGTTTACATCCTGAAGAGAGGAGCACTCAAATGGGAGGAGTAGAGTCCCTGCTCGGCGAGGACGTCATCGTCACCCGCCTCGATGCGGTTCTCAACTGGGGGCGCAAGTACAGCCTGTGGCCGATGACCTTCGGCACGGCGTGCTGCGCGATCGAGTTCATGGGGACGGTCAGCTCCGTGTTCGACATCGCGCGCTTCGGCGCCGAGGTCATTCGCTTCAGCCCCCGCCAGGCGGACCTGTTGCTCGTCGCGGGCACCATCACCTACAAGCAGGCTCCGGTCCTCAAGCAGATCTACGACCAGATGCCCGACCCCAAGTGGGTCATCTCGATGGGGGCCTGCGCCAGCTCGGGCGGCTTCTACGACAACTACTGCACGGTGCAGGGCATCGACGAGCTGATCCCCGTCGACGTTTACGTCGCGGGCTGCCCTCCGCGTCCCGAGGCCGTCCTCGATGCGATCATCAAGATCCAGGAGGGCGTCGTCAGCAAGGAGACGATCGCCAGGCCCAAGCCGGTCCTGCTGCAGCCCTAGGAAAGGGATTTAGACGATGGAACAGACCCTCTCGATCACCCTCAGCAAGCTCCAGGAGAAGTTCAAGAAAGAGATCGTCGCCGTCTCCTCGTGGCGCGCAGACGACTGCGTCGTCATCCGCAAGGAGGCCCTGGTGGCCGTCGCCGCCTTCCTGCGCGACGATCCCGAGCTCGACTACAACATGCTGGTGGACATCGGCGCGGTGGACTACCTCAACCACCCCAAGCCCCAGCCCGAGCGCTTCGCGGTCGCCTACCACTTCCTCTCGCTGAAGTTCAAGCACCGGGTCCGGGTCAAGGTCTTCGCGGGTCTCAAGGACCCCGAGATCGACACCCTGTGCGGCATGTGGAAGGCCGCCAACTGGATGGAGCGCGAGGTCTTCGACCAGTACGGCCTCAAGTTCAAGGGCCACCCCAACCTCAAGCGCATCCTCAACCACGCCGAGTTCGTCGGGCACCCGCTGCGCAAGGACTACCCGATCCGCAAGCGCCAGGTGCTGACCGAGAGCGATACCCTCATGGACGAGATGCAGAAGCGTCTCGAAGCCAAGGGTCTCACGACAGGACGGTAAGAAGACATGTCCATTCCCTCCTCCAAGATCCTCGAGACCCCGCTCGACCTCCAGAGCGAGCAGGAGTTCTACAAGGAGCTCCACACCGAGCTGATGTTCCTCAACCTCGGTCCCTCGCACCCGGCGGCGCACGGCACCCTGCGCACCTTCGTGGCCCTGGACGGTGAGACCATCAAGGCGGCCGTCGCCGAGATCGGCTACCTGCACCGCGGCTTCGAGAAGACCGTCGAGCAGCGCACCTGGAACCAGGTCATCCCCTACACCGACCGCCTGAACTACTGCTCGGCCGCGCTCAACAACTTCGCCTTCTGCAAGGTGGCCGAGCGCATGCTCGACATCGAGATCACCCCGCGCGCCGCGGCGCTTCGGGTCATCGTCGGCGAGCTGATGCGCATCATCGACCACCTGATCGCGATCGGCACCAACATCCTCGACATGGGGGCGCTGACCAACTTCTGGTACACCTTCAACCAGCGCGAGAAGGTGTACGACATCATGGACAAGCTGTGCGGCGCGCGCCTGACCAACTCCTACGGCCGGATCGGCGGCCTCTACCGCGACGCCTACCACGGCTTCGAGGAGGACGTGCTCGCGGTCCTGAAGGACTGCGAGGACGGCGTCAACCAGGTCGGCAAGCTGGTGCGCAAGAACAAGATCTTCATCGACCGCACCAAGGACGTCTGCATCGTCAGCCCCGAGATGGCGATCTCCTACGGCTTCACCGGCCCAACCCTTCGCGCCTCGGGCGTCGACTGGGACCTGCGCCGGGACACCCCCTACTGGGGCTACGACCAGTACGACTTCGAGGTCCCCGTCGGCACCACCGGCGACACCTGGGACCGCGTGCTCGTGCGCTTCTACGAGGTCGAGCAGAGCGCCAGGATCATCCGCCAGGCGATCAAGACCCTTCCCAAGGGCCCGATCACCGTGGACGACAAGCGGATCGCCCTGCCCGGCAAGTCGGACACCTACCAGAACATCGAAGGCCTGATCAACCACTTCAAGCTGATCTTCGAGGGGGTCCGGGTGCCCGAGGGCGAGGTCTACGACGCCATCGAGGCCGCCAACGGCGAGCTGGGCTTCTACATCACCTCGGACGGCTCGGGCTTCCCCTACCGCGTCCGGGTGCGTCCGCCCTGCTTCATGAACTTCGCGGCCTTCCCCGAGATGATCGAGGGGTCCATGATCGCGGATGCCATGGCCACCCTCGGCTCCATCAACATCATCGCCGGCGAGCTCGATCGCTAGTCGCGCCATAAGGAAGATCACATGTTTGCGTTCACCGAAGAAAACGAGCGGAAGTTCGAGGAGATCCTCTCCCGCTTCCCCGCCGAGAACCGGATGGCCGCCACCCTGCCGACCCTGTGGCTCGCCCAGGAGCAGCACGGCTGGTTGCCGCCCGAGGTCCTCAAGTACGTCGCCGAGCGCGTGGGCGTGACCCCCGCGCACGTGCTGGGCGTGGCGACCTTCTACACCATGTACCTGACCAAGAAGCCCGGCGAGCACCTGCTCGAGGTCTGCACGTCGGTCTCGTGCTGCCTCACGGGCGGCCGCGAGACCCTCAAGCTGCTCTGCGACAAGCTCGAGGTCCTGCCCGGCGAGACCACCTCGGACGGCAAGTTCACGGTGCGCGCGGCCGAGTGCCTCGGCTCGTGCGACACCAGCCCCATGATGCAGGTCGACAACGACGTCTTCGTCGAGAACCTGACCCCCGAGAAGCTCGACGCCCTGATCGACGAGCTCAAGGGCCAGCCCTGGGGCACCCGCACCAAGCTTGCGAGCTTCTGCGCCGCCGGCAACAGGAGGAGCTAGTCAATGGCGTTCCAACCCGTCGTTTCCCGTCACTTCGACATCCCCAACGCCAGCGACATCTCGGTCTACGAGCAGCACGGCGGCTACCAGGCGGCCCGTAAGGCCCTCGCCATGGAGCCCAGCGCCCTGATCGACGAGGTCAAGACCTCCGGGCTGCGCGGCCGCGGCGGCGCGGGCTTCCCCGCGGGAATGAAGTGGAGCTTCATCCCCAAGGACAACCCCAAGCCCAAGTACCTGGTCGTCAACTCGGACGAGTCCGAGCCCGGCACCTTCAAGGACCGCAAGATCCTCGAGCGCGACCCGCACTCGCTGATCGAGGGCTGCATCATCTCGAGCTTCGCCATCGGGGCGCACACCGCCTACATCTACATCCGCGGCGAGTTCAACCAGCAGCGCCTCAACGTCGACGACGCCATCAAGCAGGCCTACGAGAAGGGCTACCTGGGCGACAACGTGATGGGCACCGGCTACAAGCTGGACGTCTACACCCACCGCGGCGCCGGCGCCTACATCTGCGGCGAGGAGACCGCCCTCTTGGAGTCCCTCGAGGGCAAGAAGGGCCAGCCCCGCCTGAAGCCCCCCTTCCCCGCGACCCACGGCGCCTTCGCGTCCCCCACGGTGGTCAACAACGTCGAGACCATCGCGACCGTGCCCTGGATCATCACCCACGGCGGGGCGACCTACGCCAGCATGGGCACCGAGAAGGCCAAGGGCACCCGCCTCATGTCGGTCTCGGGCCACATCAACAAGCCGGGCGTCTACGAGATCGAGATGGGCCTGCCCTTCAAGGACTTCCTCGCGAACCACCTGGGCGGCGTCTGGAAGGGCCGCGGCCTCAAGGCCGTCATCCCCGGCGGCTCGAGCTGCCCGATCCTCACCGCCGACGAGGCCATGGGCGTGACCCTCGACCCCGAGGCGATCGCGGCCCTCGGCTCCATGGCGGGCTCCGGCGGCATGATGGTCATCGACGACCAGACCGACATGGTGGACCTGCTCGAGGACCTCCTGCACTTCTACGCGCACGAGTCCTGCGGCCAGTGCACGCCGTGCCGGGAGGGCACCGACTGGCTCTTCAAGATCGTCCAGCGCATCAACGCCGGCATGGGCACCCAGGAAGAGCTCGACAGCATTCTCGACATCGCGGACAACATGGAGGGCAAGACCATCTGCGCCCTCGCGGCGGCGGCCACCATGCCGACCCGCTCCTACATCAAGAAGTTCCGCGGCGAGTTCGAGGCCAAGTTCAAGCGCTCCCAGTCGCCTGTCGGCACTGTGGCCACCGTTTAGGAAGAGAGCATCATGGCGACGATTACGCTGAACGGCCGTCAGGTCGAGGTCCCGGATGGCCTCAACCTGATCCAGGCCGCCGAACACGTCGGGGTCACCATCCCCCACTACTGCTATCACCCCGGCCTGCCCATCGACGGCAACTGCCGCATGTGCCTGGTCGAGATCGAGGGGGCCCGCGGCCCCCAGATCTCCTGCAACACCTTCGTCAAGGACGGGATGGTCGTCAAGACCGACACCCCCGCCGTCGAGAAGATGCGCAAGGGCGTGCAGGAGTTCCTGCTGCTCAACCATCCCATCGACTGCCCCATCTGCGACCAGGCGGGCGAGTGCCGGCTCCAGGACTACTACATGGAGTACGGCCAGTACGAGAACCGCTCCATGGTCCCCAAGGTCGAGAAGAACAAGGTCGTCGACCTGGGGCCCCTGGTCGTGCTCGACCAGGAGCGCTGCATCCTGTGCTCGCGCTGCGTCCGCTTCTGCGAGTCGGTCACCGAGACCGGCGAGCTGGTCATCGCGGGCCGCGGCGACAAGAGCCGCATCGAGACCTTCCCCGGCATGCAGCTCGACAACCCCTACTCGGGTAACGTCGTGGACCTGTGCCCGGTGGGTGCCCTGACCTCCAAGGACTTCCGCTTCAAGCAGCGGGTGTGGTTCCTCAACACCGCCAAGTCGGTCTGCGTGGGCTGCTCCAACGGCTGCTCGGTCAACATCGACCACCGCGCCGGCATGACCTACCGCTACAAGCCCCGCCACAACGCCCAGGTCAACGAGTACTGGATGTGCGACGCGGGCCGCCTGAGCTACAAGGCCCTCAACGACAACCGCCTCTACGCCGCCCTGGTGGACGGCGAGGAGGTGCCCGTCGGCATCGCGCTCGACGCGGTCATCGCCAAGCTCAAGGCCGCGGTGGCCGAGCACGGCGCCGACTCGGTCGCGCTGGTGGGCTCGGCTCACGCCACCCTCGAGGCCAACTTCGTCCTCAAGCGCCTGGCCGCCGAGGTCCTCAAGACCTCGAAGCTGTTCGGCGCGACCCTCACCCCCGACGGCGAGGCCGACGACTTCCTGATCAAGGCCGACAAGACCCCCAACCGCAAGGGCCTGGACTTCCTGGGCTACGATCAGAGCGCCGAGGCCCTCAAGGCCGCGGTCGCCTCGGGTTCGATCAAGGTCCTGGTCGCGATGGACAACGACCTGGTCGGCGAGGGCGGTCCCGAGTGGGCCCAGCTCTTCAAGAGCGTTCCTTTCACCGTCTACATGACCAAGCACCACACCCCCTGGGCCGAGATGGCGTCAGTCACCCTGCCCATCGCCTCGCACGCCGAGCAGTTCGGCTCCTTCGTGCAGGCCAAGGGTGTGCTCCAGAAGGTCATGAAGGCTTACGACGCCCAGGGCGACGCGGCCCCCAGCTGGGAGGTCGTCTCCTCGCTGGCGCGCGCGCTCGGCACCGACTTCGGCTACGACGACGTGGAGCAGATCTGGACCGACATGAGCGCGGCCTACGAGGCGCTCAACGGCATGTCCTTCTACGGCATCCCGGAGACCGGGCACCAGCTGCCCGTCGCCGAGATGGTTGGAAAGTAGGCGCAACTCACCATGACTTCGAACCTGCTACTCGACTTCGTCATCGTCGCCCTCAAGGCGGTGTTCCTGCTCCTGGTCCTCCTGGTGATGGCTCCGGTCCTGATCGTGCTCGAGCGCAAGATCTCGGCCTGGATCCAGGACCGCCCCGGCCCCAACCGGGCCGACATCGGCGGCTTCCGCCTGGCCGGCTTCGTCTACATCGTGGCCGACGCGATCAAGCTCTTCACCAAGGAGAACTTCACCCCGACCAACGCCAACCGCTTCTATTACTACCTGGCGCCCGCCATCTCGGTGGCGGTCGCCCTCTCCACCGGAGCGGTCCTGCCCTTCGCCGACACCCTCGTCTTCGGCGACGTCTCGGTCCCCATGCAGCTGCTGCCCATCAATGCCGGCTTGCTGTGGTTCTTCGGCGTGGCCTCGCTCGGCGTCTACGGGATCATCCTGGCGGGCTGGGCCTCGAACAACAAGTACTCGCTGCTGGGCGCCCTGCGCGGCAGCGCGCAGATCATCAGCTACGAGATCCCCATGGGCCTCTCGGTCGTCGGCCTCCTGATGGCCTACCAGACCCTGGAGCTGAACAAGATCGTCCTGGCGCAGGGCGGTCCCCTGAGCTTCTTCGGCCTGTTCGACCTCGGCTTCCACGTCGGCCCGGCCTGGATCGGCATCCCCAACTGGGGCGTGTTCATCCAGCCCCTCGCCTTCATCATCTTCCTGGTCGCCTCGTACGCGGAGACCAACCGCACCCCCTTCGACCTGGTCGAGTCCGAGGCCGAGATCGTCGCGGGCTTCCACGTCGAGTACAGCGCCATGAAGTTCGGTATGTTCTTCTTCGCCGAGTACATGGCGATGGTCGTCGCCTCTAGCATCATGACCACGCTGTTCTTCGGCGGGTGGCAAGTCCCCTTCTTCAGCACCCAGGCGCTGCAGCAGCTTTCGCTGCCCATGATTCGCGTCGGCCTGATCGGCACCATCGCGGTGCTGGCGCTGATGGCGGTGGGCCTGTTCAAGCTCTACCAGGCCAACAAGGGCCGCTTCGGCGACGCGCGCGACAACGAGGGCAAGATCCTCGGCGTGCTCGTCAGCGCCCTGGCGGTGCTCATCGCCGCAGTCCTCGTCGCGACCCTCTCGATCAGCGCCCTTCCCGTCTGGGGCGGGGTGGCCTTCGCCGCGGTCGCGCAGTTCGCCTCGTTCTTCGTGAAGATGTTCCTGATCGCCAGCACCTTCGTCTGGGTCCGCTGGACCGTGCCCCGGTTCCGCTATGACCAGCTGATGAGCCTCGGCTGGAAGACCCTCCTGCCCCTGGCGCTCGCCAACATCTTCGTCACCGGCGTGGTGATTCTCCTGATGAATCACTTCAAGCTTGGAGGTGGGATCTAATGTCGCTCAAGGTCGAACGCCCGACGTCGGACATCAAGGAGGAGATCTACCTCCTGGCCATCGTCAAGGGCATGGGTCTCACGCTCAAGCACCTGGTGTCGAGCCTCTTCAACCCTCGGAAGCTCCCCATCGTGGAGTACCCCGAGCAGCAGAAGCAGTTCCCCGCGGGCTACCGCGGCAAGCACCGCCTGACCAAGCGCGAGGACGGCTCGGTCCGCTGCGTGGCGTGCTACATGTGCGCCACGGCATGCCCTGCCGAGTGCATCCACATCGTGGCCGAGGAGTCCGAGGACCCCACGGTCGAGAAGCGCCCCGCGCGCTTCGACATCGACCTGCTGGAGTGCGTCTTCTGCGGGATGTGCGTCGAGGCGTGCCCGGTGGATGCCATCCGCATGGATTCGGGCATCTACTCGTTCACCGACTTCAATCGCAAGGACTTCGTCATCACCAAAGAAGAGCTGATGGCCGTCAAGCCGCAAGGCATGCCGGACTAGCCGCACCGAAGTAGGAGCCCCCCCTTCCATGCTATCCACCATCCTGTTCTATCTCCTGGCCACGGTGATGGTCCTCGGCGGTTTCGTCACCATCACCCGGCGCCACCCCCTCCCCGCGGCCCTCTCGATGGTCGTCTCGTTCATGGCCCTCTCGGGGCTCTACGCCCTCTTGTCGGCGCAGCTCATCGCGATCCTGCAGATCCTGGTCTACGCCGGGGCCATCGTCGCGCTGATCGTCTTCGTCATCATGCTGCTCAACGTCCGCGAGGAGAACCTCGACTACCACGAGGCCTTCTTCCCGCAGCTGGGCCTGGCCGTGGCGGGCCTGGTGCCGGTGGTCGGGCTCGTGCTGGCGGCCATCAACAAGCTGCCGAAGGATGCCTTCCCCCCGCTCAACGATCCGGCTTACGGATCCATCGAGCTGGTCGGCATGTTCCTTTACCAGAACTACGTCTTCGTCTTCGAGATGGTCTCGATCCTGCTCACGGTCGCCATGGTCGGCGTCGTGCTCTTGGCGAAACGCCGGATTTAGGAGCCCCCATGCTTACGCTGCAACACTTCCTGATCGCCAGCGTCCTGATGTTCGCCACCGGCGTCGCGGGCGTGGTCGGCCGCAAGAACCTGTTCATCGTCTTCATGTCGATCGAGCTGATGCTGAACGCGGTCAACCTGAGCTTCGTCGCCTTCGCCCGGTTCATGAACCAGCTCGACGGCCACGTCTTCGTCTTCCTCGTCATGGCCGTGGCCGCTGCCGAAGCCGCGATCGGGCTTGCGATCGTCATTTTGCTCTTCAAGAACAAGGAGTCGTTGAACGTCGACGACTTCTCCGTCATGAAGCGGTAGAGGTTTCCCGATGGAATCACACACCACCAACTTGCTACTCTGGGTGCCGCTGCTGCCGCTCCTCGGCGCGATCTTCAACGGCCTGTTGACCCTCTTCTACGCCAAGTCCGAGCACGGCGCCCCCAGGGGGCTCGTCTCGGCGGTCGCCGTCGGCGCCCCGCTCTTGGCCTTCTTCGTCGCCCTCAAGCTCTTCTTCGAGCTCAAGGGCATGGGCGAGGAGTCCCGCCTCATGATCCAGCACGTGGCCACCTGGATGCAGGCCGGTCAGCTGGACGTGGGCATCGACTTCATGCTCGACCCGCTCTCGGCGGTCATGATCCTGACGGTCACCTTCATCGGGACCCTCATCCACCTGTACTCGGTGGGCTACATGAGCCACGACCGCGGCTTCTCGCGCTACTTCACCTACCTGAACCTCTTCACCTTCTCGATGCTGGTGCTGGTGCTCGGCAAGAACCTGCCGATCATGTTCGTGGGCTGGGAGGGCGTGGGCGTCTGCTCGTACCTCCTGATCGGCTTCTGGTTCTCGGACATCAAGAAGGCGAACGCCGGCAACAAGGCGTTCATCACCAACCGCGTGGGCGACTTCGGCTTCCTGCTCGGTATCTTCTTCCTGTTCGTCTACACCATGAACCACGGCGGGGCGACCCTCGACTTCGTGGGCCTCAAGGCCTTCTTCGAGGCGCTGCCCAAGGGCGAGGCGCTGACCGTCACGGTGGCGACCACCGCGGCGCTGCTGCTGTTCATCGGCGCCATGGGCAAGAGCGCCCAGGTGCCCCTGCACGTGTGGCTCGCTGACGCGATGGCCGGCCCCACCCCGGTCTCGGCCCTGATCCACGCCGCGACGATGGTCACGGCGGGCGTCTACATGGTCGCGCGCTGCAACTTCATCTTCAGCCTGAGCCCGCTGGCCCAGACGGTCGTGGCCTCGATCGGCGCCCTCACGGCGCTGTTCGCGGCCACCATCGCCCTGACCCAGTCCGACATCAAGCGCGTGCTCGCCTACTCGACGGTCTCGCAGCTCGGCTACATGTTCGTCGGCGTGGGCATCGGCGCCTACGGCGCCGGCATGTTCCACGTGTTCACCCACGCCTTCTTCAAGGCACTGCTGTTCCTCGGCGCGGGCTCGGTCATCCACGCCATGCACGAGGAGCAGGACCTCTGGAAGATGGGCGGCCTTCGTTCCAAGATGCCCATCACCTTCGCGACCATGGGCATCGCGACGCTCGCCATCGCGGGCATCCCGCCCCTGGCCGGGTTCTTCTCGAAGGACGAGATCCTCTGGCACGCCTTCGGCCACCATCACTACGTCATCTATGGCGTGCTGCTGCTGACCGCGGGGATCACCGCCTACTACATGTTCCGCATGCTGTTCCTGGCGTTCTTCGGAACGCCCCGCGACAAGCACCGCGTGGAGCATGCCCACGAGAGCCCCTGGGTCATGGCCCTGCCGCTGGTGGTGCTGTGCATCGGCACCGTGGTGGTCGGCTTCCTCGGGGTTCCCCACGTCCTGGGCGGTCACAACCTGTTCGGCGAGTGGCTCGCGCCGGTCGTCGGGCATGCCGAGATCGAAGGTTTCTCGGCCGGCTTCGAGCTCGGCATGATGGCCCTCTCGGTCCTGGTCGCCGCCATCGGCATCGGCGTCGCCTATGCCCGCTACGGCAAGGCCGTCCCCGCCACCGAGCCCACCCGCACCGCCTGGTGGGACGTTCTCAAGAACAAGTACTTCATCGACGAGCTCATCGAGGCCGTCCTCATCAAGCCCCTGCGCTTCATTGCGTCGGTGCTGCTCTACAAGGGCGCCGAGGAGAACGGCATCGACAAGGCGGTCAACGAGACGCCGCGGCTCTACGCGGGGATCTCGGGCGCGGTCCGGACGTTGCAGAACGGCCTGATCCGCTCCTACGCCCTGATGATGCTCGTCGGGGCGGCCCTCATCGCCGTGTACTACCTCTTGAAGTTCGACACGCTGCATTAAGGATTGATCAATGGACCAGAACGTATTGTCGATCCTGATCTTCCTGCCGGTCGTCGCGGCGCTGGGCCTCATGCTCATGCCTTCGTCGTCGGAAAAGGGGATCAAGGGATTCGCGATGGTGGCCGCGCTCATTAACGCGGCCCTGGCGCTCTCGCTCCTGGGCACCTTCGACCCGGCCAAGGCCGGCTACCAGTTCGAAGTCAACGCGCCCTGGCTGCCGAGCGCCGGCATCTCCTACCACCTCGGCATCGACGGCATCAGCCTGGTGCTGGTCGTCCTGACGGCCGTGCTCACCCCGGTGGCGCTGCTGGCCTCCTGGAACCTGATCAAGGACCGGGTGAGGGGCTACTATGCCTGGATGCTGCTCTTCTCGGCGGGCATGATCGGCGCGGTCACCGCGCTCGACATGTTCCTCTTCTACGTCTTCTTCGAGCTGATGCTCATCCCGGCGTTCTTCCTCATCGGCCTCTGGGGCGGTGAGGGCCGGGTCAAGGCGACGGTCAAGTTCGTCGTCTACACCTTAGTCGGTTCGCTTTTCCTGTTCGTGGCCATCCTCTACCTCGCGGTCCGGCACCAGGCGACGACCGGCACCTGGAGCTTCCAGCTCGCCGATCTGATGGCCACCCCGCTGGCGGGGTCTGCCATGGTCTGGGCGTTCCTGGCCTTCGCCCTCGCCTTCGCGATCAAGAGCGGCCTCTTCCCGTTCCACACCTGGGCCCCCGACACCTACGTGGCGGCGCCCGCTCCGGTCACCTTCCTGGTGAGCGGCATCATGGGCAAGATCGGCGTCTACGGCTTCATCCGCTTCGCGGTGCCCCTCTTCCCCGAGGCCGCCAGGAGCGCCCAGCCCTACCTGATGGGCCTCGCGCTCATCGGTCTGATCTACGCGGCCTGGATCGCGCTGGCCCAGACCGACATCAAGCGCCTGCTCGCCTACAGCTCGGTCTCGCACATGGCGGTGATCCTGCTCGGCGTCTTCGCCCTGGACCAGCACGCCTGGACCGGCGCGGTGTTCATGTTCATGGCCCACGCGCTGGCGACCGGCGGCCTGTTCCTGCTGGTCGGCATGCTCGCCGAGCGCAAGGGCACCTCGATCGCCGACTTCGGCGGGATCGCCAAGGCGATGCCCTTCTTGACCACCGTCTTCGTCCTCGTGACGATGGCCTCGGTCGGCCTGCCGGGCCTCAACGGCTTCATCGGCGAGTTCATGATCCTGCTGGGCACCTACGCCAGCCACAACGTGATCGGCGTGGTCGCGACCACCTCGGTCATCTGGGGCGCCTGCTACATGCTGTGGATGGTCTCTCGGACCTTCTTCGGCGAGGAGCCGAAGCAAGCCAAGCCGCTCGCGGACCTCTCGCTGCGCGAGGCCCTCGTCATCGTTCCCATCGCGCTCGTCATCGTCTACACGGGCTTCGTGCCCCAGCCGGTGCTCTCGCGAATCGACGCCTCGGTCCAGGCCGTGCTGGGTCCCGTCAACGCGACCGTCAAGGCCGCCACGGCGGAGCCTGCGGCGACCGAAGGCGATCACCACGCCGGAGGGCACTAAGGCATGATGAACATGGAAATCCACTGGCTCTCGATCCTGCCCATCATCATCGTCATGGTGACGGGCCTGGGCCTCACCTTCCTGCGGACCCCCGCGCTGCTGGGCGGGCTTTCCCTCTCGGCCCTGGCGCTCGCCGCCATGGTCTCGGGCGTGGACCTGGTCCAGAGCCCGGCGGGCTTCAAGCGCGTCCTCTTCCACGGGGTCGTGACCTTCGACGCCTACAGCCACTTCTTCACCCTGCTGCTGATCGGCTGTGCCGCGCTCACCCTGGTGGCGGCGTGGGCCTACTTCCCTCGCGAGAAGATGGCCCAGAGCGAGGTCTACTCCCTGCTCATGCTCAGCCTGAGCGGGATGCTGATCCTGCCGGCGGCGACCCACCTGATCGCGGTCTTCATCGCGATCGAGATCATGTCGATCGCCATCTATGCCCTCGTCGGCGCCCGCCGCATGGACATGAAGAGCAACGAGTCGTCGCTCAAGTACTTCCTGCTGGGCTCCTTCGCCTCGGGCATCATCCTCTACGGCATCGCCTTGACCTACGGTGCGGCGGGCTCGATCCAGTTCGACGCCCTGCGCGACTTCGCGGCCAGCCCCGATCCCGCCAGGCTGCCGCTCTTCATCGCGGGCATCGCGATGCTCGTCATCGGCTTCGGCTTCAAGGTCGCGGCGGCTCCGTTCCACGCCTGGACCCCCGACGTGTACGAGGGCGCTCCGGCGCCGATCACCGGCTTCATGGCGACCGCGGTCAAGGCGGCCTCGTTCGCCTTCATCCTCCGCACCATGGCGGTCGCCTTCCTGCCCGTCAAGGCCGAGTGGGTGGAGGTGGTGGCGGCCCTGGCCGTGGTCACCATGTTCACCGGCAACATCCTGGCCTTCGTCCAGGGCAACATCAAGCGCATGCTGGCCTACTCCAGCATCGCTCACACCGGCTACATGATGATGGGCCTCACCGCCCTGTCGAACCAGGAGGGCGCCTACGCCGGTGCCGCGATCCTCTACTACCTGGTCGCCTACTGCCTGACGAATATCGCCCTCTTCGCGGCGATCGGCTTCGTCAGCAAGCAGGGCGAGAAGCTGGTCGAGATCGAGGACCTCGCGGGCCTCGGCGCCAAGTTCCCCGGCCTCTCGCTGGTGATCGCCATCTGCATGGCGAGCCTGATCGGGATCCCGCCCACGGCGGGCTTCTTCGGGAAGTACTTCCTGTTCAGCGCCGTCATCCAGCAGGGCTACGCCTGGCTCGCCGTGATCGGCATCATCAACTCGATCCTCTCGGTCTACTACTACCTGCGGGTGGTCGTGGTGATGTACTTCAAGGAGCCCCGGGCGGACTGGTCCGACATGACCGGCCTGGTGCCCGTCCGGATCGTGGGCGTCTTCTGCGCCGTGATGATCGTGTGGGCCGGCGTCGGCGCCACCAGCCTCCTGTACCTGGTCCCGGGGGCGCAGCCCCTGATGGCCTGGGCCAAGACCTCGGTCGCCAGCCTCTTCTAGAGGAAGGCCCGAAAGCCCGAAGGGACCGGCAGTACTGCCGGTCCCTTCGGGCTTTTCGTCGTGAGGGCTACGAGCGCGGGAGGGTGAAGCTGAAGACGCTGCCCGCCCCAAGCCGGCTCTCGACCGAGAGGGTGCCCCCGTGAAGGTCCAGAATGGCCTTGCAGACGTTGAGGCCGATCCCCAGGCGATCGCCGCATTCCTCCCTGCCCAGGTAGAAGGGCTCGAAGAGGGTCTCGAGCGCGTCGGGCGCGATGCCGCAGCCGGTGTCCTCGACCCGGCAGCGCAGCCACGGCCCGTCCGGGGCCGTGCTGACCCTCACGTGGCCGCCGCTCGGCGTGAAGCGCACCGCGTTGGCCAGAAGGTTGCGCAGCAGGTGGGTGATGCGGGCGGCGTCCCCCATGCACCCGGAGGGCCCGGTGCTCGGGGCGTGCCTCACCTCGACGCCCCGGGCCGAAGCCTGGGGCCGGATGCTCGCGATCGCCTCGGCGGCGCAGGCGTCGAGGTCGAGGGGCCTCACGTGAAGGACGACGCGCCGGGCGTGGTGGAGGCTGAGCTCGAGCAGGTCGCTCACCCGGTCGTGCATGTCCAGCGAGCTGGTGCGGATGCGCTCGACGTGGCGCCGCTGGGCATCGGTGAGGCTGCCCGTCGCCTCGAGCGAGAGCAGCTGGGCGGCGACGTTGATCGCCATGAGGGGCGAGCGCAGGCCGTGCGAGACCGTGTTCAGGAAGCGGTCCGGAGTCGTGCCGGGCTCGGTCGCCGGGAGGTGGAACGCGCTGGGATCGTTGCTCGGCATCTCTTACCCGCCTGCCATGTCCGGAGCTTCGGGGTGCTCCTGACGGTCCGAGGGAAGTCTAGCGCAGCGCAATCGGAAAAGGCCAGGGACGAAAGTCCCGGCTGCCTCGGCGCGCGGGCTTACCCGATCACGCCGAGCTGCTGGCAGAGGAGGACCGCCTGGGTACGGTTGTTCACTTCCAGCTTGTCGTAGATGCGCGAGAGGTGGTTCTTGATGGTCTTGTCGCTGAGGCAGAGGCGCTCGGCGATCGCGCGGTTTTCGAGCCCGCGGGCGAGCAAGGTGACGATCTCGCGCTCGCGCTCGGTAAGCGCCTCGAGCACGATCGGGGCCGGCAGGGTCGGTGCCTTGCGCCGGCGGCGCGCCAGGGCCTGCTCGATGACCTCGTTGAGCTTGTGCAGGTCCCGCAGGGGCTTCTGCAGGAAGTCGAAGGCGCGCCCGCCGCGCAGGGCCAGAATGGCGTCGTCCATGGTGCCTTGGCCTGTCAGGAAGATCACCTCGATGCCGGCGTCGAGCTCCTTGAGCAGCGAGAGCAGCTGCAAGCCGTCGAGCCCGGGCATCTTGAGGTCGGTCACGACGACGTCGAACGCCTCCTGCTTGAAGAGGCTCACGGCCTCGTGGGTGCTTGCGGCGGTCTTGGCCTGGTAGCCGAAATGGGTCAGCCACTCGTGGAGCATCGCGAGCAGCTCGCGTTCGTCGTCCACGAGCAGGATTCGCGCGCCTGAAGAAGGTGAGGATTCGTGCATGATGCGGACGGCCTGCCTGAATAGAGGGAAGGGAGATGATGCAAAATACGTTAGCACGTTTCGCGGCGGGGGGGGAGGCCCGGTCGTGCTTGGTGCATCGCGGGGAATTGACGCGCGCCGACTCGTAACCGATGCGAAAGAGGTAAGATTCCGCCTCGCTTAGCGATATCCTCACGCAACGGCCGGCTAATTTCGCACGTTGAAGGGTAACATGGGGTAGAAGCGTGCAAGCGCCCCTTCGTCCCCCCCGGCGAGCGAAAGTGACCAACCGCGATGAAACACGTCTCGAAGATCCTGGGCATCGCTGCGATCGCCCTGACCCTTTCCGGCTGCGACGCCCTCAAGAACCTCACGCCGGGCGACCTCAACGCCATGCTCGCCGAGGCGGGCCTCGAGCTCAGGCTGACCGATGCCGCGGGCAACGCCAGAAGCCTCAAGCGAGACGAGATCAAGGCGGTGTACCTGGACGGCAAGCAACTGACACCCGACCAGTACGACGTCGTTGACGGCAAGATCAAGTTCCGCAACGTGCCGCGCGACAAGCAGCAGAAGGTCAAGATCGAGCTCAACGACGACCTGGGTACCCTCGATGGCCTTGACCTGGACACCCGCGAGGGCCACGAGTTCAGCAACCGGGAAGTCTTCGTGCCCGGGGCCGACGGCCGCTTCCACGAGGGCGAGCCCGGCCTCGAACCCGAAGAGGCCTTCCAGCGTCAGCACGCCGAGGATCTGATGCACCGGATCACCCTCGACCTGAACCTTTCGGGCCTCAAGCCCGGCAACGTCAGGTTCTTCGGCGGGGCGCACACCAGGGAGCTGGCCGAGCGCGTCCACGGCCTCGCGCCCATGGCCTTCGACGCACCCGCCGAGGGCGACCTCCGGATGGACGTCCAGGTGCTCAACCTGACCGGCCCCAGCGCGTCGGACGTCCTGGACGTGACCTGGTTCGTGGCCTTTTCGCTCGAAGGGGAGTCCGTCAAGGTCCAGCGCTTCAAGATCAAGAAGGCCGATCTCAAGCGCCAGGATCCCGCTTCCGGCGAGCTGCCGCCCGCCCAGCTGCTCTCGGCTGCTGACATCGAGCTGGTCGGAGCCGAGACCTTCGACACCTTCGAGCAGGCCCGGTCGCAGTACCACTTCGAGGTGCCCATGGCGCCGCTCGCGCCCGGGGCTGGGCAGTAGATCGGCGCCGACGCCCAAGGTCGCGGGGGGCCCCGGGTCACTCCAGACCCGGGGCCCCCTCGTCACTTCTTGTTCTTATTGACAATCCCTCGCAAGAGGGCTTACTCTGGTGGCTGTTGATAATGAGAATGATTCTCAAAGTCATTGGCTTCGCCCTTCCACCCGCACGAGGAAGTCTTCAATGAAACATGCCATGCCCGTTCTCGCCGCCCTCAGCGTCCTGGTTGCCGCCCCCGCCTGGGCGCAGGCCCCCGCGCCCGAAAAGGCCCCGAGCATCACCTCCAACCAGGGCCCCGGCGGCCGCGCGATCACCTCCTTCGACCGACGCGCCCAGTCGCGGGTCGGGGGTTACTTCGACAACGAGTTCAGCCTGCCCCTCGACGGCAAGGACAGCACCTTCCGGCAGCACCGCCTGATCCTCCAGGCGTCCAGCTACCTGCACGAGAACCTCTTCTTCAACACCGAGATCGAGTACGAGTACGGCGGCCAGATCAACGCCAACACCAAGGACGGCGAGCTCAAGATCGAGCAGGCCTGGGCCGACTACCGCATCAACGACGCCCTCTCCCTGCGCGGCGGCGTGGTCCTCGTCCCCTTCGGCATCGTCAACGTCCTCCACGACTCGGACGTGCGCGAGACGACCAACCGTCCCCTGATGGCCGACAAGGTCGTGCCCAGCACCTGGATGGACACCGGCGCCGGCTTCCACGGCTTCGTCTATCCCACCGAGGACATGCAGGTCTCGTACGAGGCCTACGTGACCAACGGCCTCAGCGACAAGATCAGCGCCGACAAGGGTCTCAAGGACGCCCGCCCCAGCTTCAAGAAGGACAACAACGGCAACAAGGCCGTGTCGGGCCGCCTCTCCGTCAGCCCCTGGCTCGGTCTCGATCTCGGCCTGAGCGGTTACCGCGGGGTGTACGACGCCAACCGCAACCTGAGCATGCTGGGCGCCGACACCACCCTCTCGCTCGGCCCCGTCGAGATCCTCGGCGAGTACGCCAACGTCCAGAGCGAGGGCGGCACCTTCGCCGCCGACGCCACCCAGCCCACCGTCCTCACGTCCATCCCGGGCACCATGGAGGGCTACTACGTCGAGGGCCGCTATCGCTTCTTCCCCGAGATCCTGCACGGCACCTTCATGGGGCGCGAGGGCGGCTTCCCGCAGGCCAGCATGGCCCTGGTGGGGCGCTATGGCCAGGCGAGCACCGACAAGGCGAACCCCGGCACGAAGAACGACCAGACCGAGTACCTGGTGGGCCTCAACTACCGCCCCATCCAGACCTTCGTGACCAAGCTCGAGTACCAGCGCCTGGCCGATCCGATCGGCGGCAACAAGGACGCCATCTGGAGCTCGATCGCGGTCGGCTTCTAGGGAGGACGCCATGAGGATTGCATTGCCGCTCGTCGCGTTCGCGGCGATCGCGACGGCCCTGCCGGCCTTCGCGGAAGAAGAGGTCCCCCAGCTCTACGAGCAGGTCTACCTGACCAAGGAGCAGGCCCTCAAGATCGCCTTGCCCCAGGGTGACCCGGTGGTGAAGCGGGAGTACGCCCCTCGCCCCGAGGAGCGCAAGCGGATCGAGCGCCGCCTGGGCCGCAAGGTCACCGAGGACTCGTTCGCGGTCTACCAGAGCACGAGCGGCGGCAAGCCCTCCGGTTACGCCATGATCCTGGACGAGCAGGGGAAGTACTACCCCATGACCTTCGTGGTCGGTCTCAAGCCGGACGGCAGCGTCCGCGACGTGGCCATCATGGTGTACCGGGAGCGGCGCGGCGACGACGTCAAGCGTCGCCGCTTCCTCAACCAGTTCCAGGGCAAGACGGCCGAGGACCCGCTGATGGTCAACCGGGACATCATCCACCTGACGGGCGCGACGGTCTCGTCCTGGTCGGTCGCAGCCGGGGTCAAGAAGGCCGTCGTGATCGTCGACGAGCTGACGCATGCGCACTAAGAGGACGCCATGACCCGCACCATGCTGACCCTGCACCGCTGGCTCGGCCTCGTGGCCGGGGTGATGATCCTGATCGCCGCTTTCACGGCGATCGGCCTCAACCACCAGGACGCTTGGCGTCGAACGCCCCAGGCGGCTGCGGCCAGCTCGCCCTTCCAGAAGTACGTCCTCTCGACCGCCGTGGATCCGTCGGATTCGCGGCGCGTCCTGGTCGGCACCGCAGATGGCCTGTTTCGCTCGCTGGACGGGGGCTCGACCTGGGAGGAGGCCGTGCTGCCCGTCCCCGCCGAGCAGGTGGGGACCATCCTCTTCGATCCCGGCCGAGCGGGGGTGGTCTACCTGGCGCTTCGCTCCATCGGGGTCTTCCGCTCCGAGGACCACGGCGACATCTGGGAGGAGCTGATCCTTCCCTTCTACCCCCCGGAGGGCACCCAGGTGGCGGGGCTCTCCCTCGATGGCGAGGGGCGCCTTTCGATCGCGAGCACCGACGGCCTCTACCGCCAGGCTTCCCCCGCCGGGGTGTGGGAGCGCGTGGGCAAGGCCGCCGCGCGTCCCGAGGACGGCAAGGGCTTCACGCAGCTGGTTTACGACCTGCACGACGGCCGCTTCTGGGGGACCTACGGGGTGCCCGTCACCGACGCGGTCTCGGTCGCCTTGATCGGGCTGGTGCTTAGCGGGTACCTGCTCTACTTCGGGCGCCTCGTCCGGGTGCGCCTGGGACGCCTGCGGGCCGCGCGCCTAGCCCGCGACAAGGCCCGCGAGCCGCTGGTCTCGCCATGAGGAGCCGCGCCTCGCGGGCCCTCGGGCTTGTCCTCTTCGGCCTGTCGCTCGTGGTCCCAGGCCTGCCCGCTGCGGCGCAGGAGGACGGCTTCCGCACGCAGGTCCGCTACGCCATGGGCACCCTCTGGACCATCGAGGCGCGCGGCCCCGGGGTGGATGAAGCGATGGAGCGGGCCTTTACCGAGGTGAAGCGCCTGGACGGGTGTCTCAGCACCTACCGGCCGGAAAGCGAGCTCTCGCGGGTCAACCGCGGGGCGGCGCGCGGCTGGGTGGGCGTCAGCGCCGAGACACTCGCCCTCTTGCGGCGCTCGCTCTCCTACGCCGAGCAGAGCGGCGGTGCCTTCGATCCCACGGTCGCTCCGCTGGTCCGGGCGTGGGGCTTCAAGTACCTGGACTACCGCATGCCTGATGAGGCCGCCATCGCCCGGGCCCGCGCCAAGGTGGGCTACCGGGGCGTCCGGCTCGATCCGAGGCGCGGGGTTCGCTTCGAGCGGCCCGGCATGGAGCTCGATCTCGGGGCGATCGCGAAGGGCTACGCCGTGGACCGGGCCCTGGCGGTGCTCCGGGCGAACGGGGCGATCGCCGCCCGGGTGGACGCGGGGGGCAACCAGGGCGTCTGGGGGCCGCCGGAGGTGGGCGAGGCGTGGTCCTTCGGGATCAAGCACCCCCGCGAGGAGGGCGAGGTGCTCGGGGTCGTGCCGCTGAAGGCGGGGGGCGTCTCCACCTCGGGGGATGCGGAGCGCGGCTTCTGGAAGGACGGGGTGCGCTACGGCCACGTGGTGGATCCCGCCACGGGGAGGCCGGTGCAGGGCCGGCTGAGCGTCACGGTCGTCGCCCCCACCGCCGAGGAGGCCGACGCCCTGTCCACGACCCTGTACGTCCTGGGCCCCGAGCGGGGCAGGGCGTATCTGGCGAATCACCCCGGGGCCGCGGCGCTCTACGTCCTGCCCCGGAGCCAGCAGGGAGCCTTTGCGATCGAGAAGGACGCGCGCTTCCCCTGGTTGTCATGGGGCGACTGAAGCAAGGCGCGACCTCCCGCTTGTTTGACGGCCGCTCGCCTGGGTATGCTGCCTACGCGTGCTGTGCGCCGCTCGAAATGGCGTGCCGAGTTTTGCAAGCGGTGGTAGTTGTGAGGATGCTCGTGGGGCCTCAATTTCGCTCGCTGGTCTTCCTGTTGGTGCTGTTCTGGAGCCTTTCTTCGGTGACCGGCTGCGCCCCCGGCGACGAGGAGGGCCCCCCCGTGGTCGGCGTGCCGCAGGCCACCCCCACCCCCTCGGGGGAGGTCGGGGGCGCGATCGGAACGGGGGACGGAGGCACCTCGCCGACTCCGGCTCCGGCCCCTGCGATCACCCTCTGGCTGAAGGTCACGACCGACAGCCTCTTCGTACCGCCGGTGGACGGCGGCACTCCGCTCTACCCGAGCGCCTTCCTGTTCGTCGCGGAGGCGAGCAGCCCCTCGCTGCCCATCACCTGGCAGTCCTCGGACACGCGCCTCGCCACCGTGGACCCGGAGGGTCGGGTGCGCGCCGTACGCCCCGGGACCGTGGTCATCACCGCCCGCTGCCAGGACGCCCGGGCCACGGCCAGCGTCACGGTGGCGGAAAAGGCGCGCTTGTCTATCTCCACGCAGGGTGCGCCCGGGCAGACCAGCCGCGTCGAGTTGAGCGTGCGCGATGACCAAGGGCAACTGGTGGCGAGTCAGGCGACTTCCGACCTCACGCGCCTCGGCAACCTCACGGTCGAGGCCATCGCCCGCGACGCGGGCGGCCGGGCGCTCGCGGCGGGCCGCGCCGAGGGCGTGAGCCTCTTTCCCAACCAGCTGAGGTCCCTTGCGATCCCGCTGAACGTCCCGCACCTCGACGCCGTCGCGAGCGCCGGCCCCCGGGCCGTGGCGACCCTGACGGGCAGCGGCTTCTCGCAGTGGATCAAGCTGCAGGGCGGCCAGCAACTGAGCTACGCTCCGAGCGTGTCCGCCGACTTCGACGGGGTCCCCGCGACGCTCACGGTGGTGAGCGACGCGGCCGCCCGGGTCACGGTCCCGGCCACCCTCGCCGGGGCTTCCGCCCGGCCCTTCACCCTCAGCGTCGGAGGCTGCCCGGTGAGTTCGACCTTCAGGCTGGTGGGGGCGATCCGGATCGACCCCTTCCCGGACACCATGGCGAACCTGAGCAAGCGCCGCTACACCGCGATCGCCTACGACACGGCGGGCCAACCCCTGAGCGACGCCGAGCTCGCCTGGGAGGCGAGCGACAAGGGGGGCGGCACCATGACCACCGACGGCAACTTCATGGCCACCACGCCCGGTACTTCGTTCATCACCGTCCGGTCCGGCGCGGTGACCGCGACCACCTCGGTCACCGTGCAGTAAGGAGGAGCCGTGAGAAGCGCACCCTTCACCCTGGCCCTGATCCTCGGCGTCGCCGGCTGCGCCCTGGTGGCCCCCGGCGCCAGGCCTCCCCTCTCTGCCCAGGCCCTTCCCGCCGTGCAGGGGAGCCTCGAGCCCGGGGTACTGAACCGGCTCCGGACGGTGCAGGCCGATCTGGTCAACGACGTGGCCAAGGGGGCCACCGTCTCCTTCATCCAGCCGGGTGCCTCGCCCCTGACGGTGGCGACCACCGTCACGGACGCCCAGGGCGGCTTCGTGCTGAGGCTGGGCAGTTCCTTTCGCCCCGACGCGGGGGCCGTCTACTACCTGGAGGCGGTCAAGGGCCTCGGCTCCAATCATGCCGGCAACAGCGCCGCTCGCGTCAGGACCCTGATCCGCTGGAGCGCCGGCGGCTGGGAGAGCCTCACCGGCTCGGGCATCACCCTGAGCCTCGCCACCACCGCGATCGCCGCCGCCGCCCAGATCAACACCGCGCAAGGGGCCACCGTGGCCCTCGACGGCCTCATGAGCAAGTTGCAGGCGGGTGTTTCGGACGGCGTCACCCCGAGCACCTTCACGCCGGTGCCGAACCTCTCGGTCGCCGACTACCGGGGGGCCTACGCGGTGGTCAGCGCGGCCCTCGGCGGCGACCTGGATCCCCTGGCGAGCATCGACAAGGCACCGGGAGGCTTCTTTCTCAAGCCGACCGGCGGGATCGGGATCCTGCCCGGCCTCGGCGCCGACGTGGGGGACACGGTGACCCTGTCGGGGATCCCCTTCGAGGCCCAGGCCGCCGACAACCACGTCCGCTTCAACGGCGTGCCCGCGACCGTGACCGGGGTCGCGGGGGACCGCCGCTCCATCCAGGTGACGGTGCCCGACGGGGCGGCACGAGGGCCGGTGACGGTCGAGCTGCCTTCCAGGACCACCGCGGTGGCGGACTATCCCATCCTGGGGACCCTCCGCCTCGCCCTTTCCGGCATCCCGGGGGCCACGGCGACGGCGAGCGTCGTCCTCACGCCCGCGAGCGGGCCGGCGGTCTCGGCGACGATCGCAAGCCCCGGCGCCACGGCCTCGCTCGTCTTCAAGGGCCTCGCGCCGGGCGACGGCTGGACCCTGAGCGCCCAAGCCGTGAACGCCGCCAACCAGGTCTGGGCGAGCACGACCCGGATCGACGGCCCCCCCGACGCGATGACCCTCGTGCCCCTGCCGGTGCCCGGCCCCTTCACCCTCAAGTCGGGGCTGAACGCGTGGACGGCCGGCCTGCGGATCGCGCCCGTCTCGGTGACGGCGAGCGCGAGTTACTAGCCATGCGCGCGGAGGTGACAATGCAAAAGCGGAGCTTGAGCCGGGCGGCGCTGGCGCTGGGGGCGACCCTGCTTGCCGCCTGCCAGGCGATGGGGCCCGGGCGGCCGGACCTCGTGCCGGGTGCCGGCCAGGCGGCACAGGCGCTGACCACGGTCGTGCGAGGCAAGGGGGTCTTTCCCGCTCGCGCGATCGCAGCGACGGCCACCGACGTGACGGCCTACGCCACCGCGACCCTGCTCGAGTCCGCCACGGGCCGGGCGATCGCAACCGGCCTCACCAACGCGCAGGGGGCCTTCACCCTCGCGCCCGGGGCGGCCTTCTCCCCGGCCCTCGATGCCTGTTACGACCTGCAGGTGACCAAGCGCGTCGGCGGGGCGGTCACGGGCAACAACCAGCTCTCCCTGCTCACGGTGCTCAAGTGGACCAGCGGTGGCTGGGCCAGCATCACCAACGCGGCGGGCGGCGCGGGCAGCATCGTGGTCAACCCGACGACCACCGCCGTGGCGCTCATCGACCGAGAGGACCCCGCCACGGCCTACGCGGACGTGATCGGCAAGGTCTCGGGGGCGAACCTGGATGGGGTGAGCGTCTTCACCACGCACACGGTCCCCGAGATCGCGGCCCGGGTCGCCGCGGTCACCGCCCAGCTCCAGCAGGACGTGGACCCGGTGGGCGATCGCCCCGCATCGTCGGGGGTCATGGCCCCCGACGACCCAGGGGATGCGACCCTGCACCACGATTACCAGGTGACCAAGGCCGGGGTGACGAGCACCTTCGTCTGGATCCCGGTCTTCACGGCCTACCAGCTCATCGACCCGGCAGGCTCGGGCTACCCTGCCTTGCCCATCGGGACCTGGGTCAAGAACCCGCCCGGCAGCGGCACCGTGGAGGTGCACTGGGCGCGCGAGACCTTCGGGGGCTTCTACGTCGCCAAGTACGAGGCGAGTCACGCCGATGCGGCGCAGGGCGCCGCGGGGACCGGGGCGGGGGCGACCGTCGGCACCTCGTCCACCCTCAAGGTCCAGGTCCGCTGCGTGCCGTGGGGGAGCGTGAAGTGGGACGATGCCGCCACGGCGTGCCTCGCCTACGACGTCCACGCGCACCTGATGCGGGACGATGAGTGGACGGCCCTTGCCGTCTGGTCGATGGTCAACGGCGTCACGGTGTACGGCAACAACGACAACCTCAAGGATCTGGACGATGCCGCGGTGACCTTCCTCGGGGACCCGAACCAGGCCAATCGCGCCCTGAGCGGGACGGGCGCCAAGGCGGGCTGGACCGGGAACACCAACCTGACGACCCACACCGGGACCACCGCCGGGGTTTACGACCTCAACGGCAACGTCTGGGAGTGGACCGAGACGGTCGCGGCCGCCCCGACCACCGGCAACTTCGTCATCAACGGGGTCGACACGGGCCTCAAGACCTCGGCGGGCTACCTCAGCGCCCTGAGCACCGACCCACGCCTGCGTCGGTACGGCTTGCCGGGCGCGACCACCGGTTCCCCTGACGCCGCCTGGGGTGGCGACAACTACTGGCTGGCCACGGTGGCCAAGATCAAGATGTACCGGGGCGGGTCCTGGTACAACGGGGGACAGTCGGGCGTCTGGGCGAGCGACATCGACGAGCCCCGGAATACCTCCAAGGCCCAGCTGGGCTTCCGCCCCGTCCTATCCTTCCGATGAGCGATAGAGGTGCGTCGATGAATACCAAGCGCTTGAACCGGATGGCGATCGCCCTGGCCGCGACGCTGCTTGCAGCCTGCCACGCGGCCCCGCCCGGCGCCCCGTCGCTCGCCTCCGGGCCGCTCCTCGGCGCGGCGAACAACCAGGTCCTGCCTGCCGCGGTCTCCGGACGGGTGGCCTTTCCGCTCGCCCCAGCCTCCGAGCGCCAGGTAACGGCCGCGAGCGCCGACGTCTCGGCCTATGCCACCGTCTCTCTGATCGATCCCGGCACGGCCCGCCCCATGGCGACGGGCCTCACCGACGCCCAGGGGACCTTCGCCATCGACGTGGACACCACCTTCAGCCCCGTGGAGAACGCCCACTACTACCTGCAGGTGATCAAGCGCGCCGGGGGGACCAGCGGCAACCAGGTCTCCATGCTCACGGTCCTCAAGTGGACGAAGGCCGGCTGGGCCAGCATCACCAACCGGACGGGCGGCACCGGCACGGTGGTCATCAATCCGACGACCACGGCCGTCGCCCTGATCGACCGCGACGACCCGGCCACCTCCTTCGACGACATCCTCGGGCTGGTCTCCGGCACCACCTTCGACTCGGTCGCTTCGGTCAAGGGCAACGCCGTCCCGGCGATCCTGAGCCGGGTGGCGGCCGTCACCACCCAGCTCCTCCAGGATCTGGACCCGCTGGGCGATCGCCCCCTGCTCGGCGCGGGGCTGCTCGCGCCCGGCGACAACGGCGACGAGGCGATCCACCACGACTATGCGGTGACCAAGAACGGCCAGACGAGCACCTTCGTCTGGATCCCGCTCTTCACGGCCTACCAGCTCATCGTACCGGCGAACTGCGGGGCGACGAACGCGGGCAGCCCGCCGGGGGCCTGGGTCAAGACGCAGCCGAGCACCGGGACCGAGGGCGCCGACTGGGCGCGCGAGACCTTCGGGGGCTTCTACGCCGGCAAGTACGAGGCCTCGCGCAACGATGCGACGAATGCGGCCGCGGGCAGCTCCGGCGTCCTCAAGGTGCAGGCAAGCCGGGTGCCGTGGGTCAGCGTCGACTGGGACGCGGCAGCGAATGCCTGCCTCGCCTACGACGCCCACTGCCACCTGATGCGGGACGACGAGTGGACCGCCCTTGCCGTCTGGTCGATGATCAACGGCGTGAAGGTGTACGGCAACAACAACAGCCGGAAGGACGCCGATGACGCGGGCGTCACCTTCACCGCCGACCCGACCCGGGCGGCTCGGGCCCTGACGGGGACGGGCACCCGGGCGGGCTGGACCGGGGGCACCAACCTGACGACGCACACCGGGACCACCGCCGGGGTGTACGACCTCAACGGCAACGTCTGGGAATGGACGGCGACCCTCGGGGCCGAGTACGGCCAGTACCTCGTGAACGACGTGTACCTTCCCTTGAACGCGCCCACGACCGGCGAGCGCTTCACCGCCATCCAGACGGACCCGCAGCTGCGGCGCTACGGGGTGGCGAGCGCGGTCGACTGGGTCGGGGTCGCTCCCTTCCACTACGACTACTTCTGGATCCAGACCGACCAGGTTGCGGCCAGGAGCTATCGGGGAGGCGACGCCGACGACGGGACCTACGCCGGGATCTGGAGCATCTCGCTCTACGGCCCGCGCACCGACGTCGGCCCCCTGGTCGGCTTCCGCCCGGCGCTCAGGTATTGAGGGGGCATGCTGCCTAGAAACGAGGGACCACCTTCGCTTTGACGGAACGCCACGCACCGGGTACCATTAATGGCGGCCTGCTAGCGCCCAGATGCCCTCTCGGTAGGCATTTGACCCGGAAAGCGAGACGACCCCATGGACACCAAGCGCAAGCCCGATTGGCTCAAGATTCGCCCGCCCGCCGGCGAGCGCTACCTCGCCATCAAGGAGAACCTCCGCACCCTCAACCTCCACACCGTCTGCGAGGAGGCCTCGTGCCCCAACGTCGCGGAGTGCTGGGGCGGGGGCACCGCCACCATGATGGTCATGGGCGACACCTGCACCCGCGGCTGCCGCTTCTGCCACATCAAGACCGCCAAGGAGGGCGCCCCCCTCGACCCCGAGGAGCCGGCGAAGGTCGCCCTCCAGGTCGACGTGATGGGGCTCGACTACGTGGTCCTCACCTCGGTCGATCGCGACGACCTGCCGGACGGCGGAGCCGCCCACTTCGCGGCGGTCATCCGCGCCATCAAGGAGCGCACCCCCAAGGTCCTGGTCGAGGTCCTGATTCCCGACTTCCAGGGCGACATCAAGGCCCTGTGCGCGGTGGTCGAGTCGGGCCCCGACGTCGTCGCTCACAACGTGGAGACGGTGCGCCGCCTGACTCCCAAGGTGCGCGATCGCCGCGCCCAGTACGCCCAGAGCCTCAAGGTCCTCTCGGACGTCAAGCGCATCGCGCCCGACGTCGTCACCAAGACCTCGATCATGGTCGGGCTCGGCGAGACCGACGAGGAGGTCATGGAGACCCTGCGCGACCTGCGCGAGTACGATTGCCAGATCGTCACCTTCGGCCAGTACCTGCGGCCGACCGCCAAGCACCTCGAGGTGGTGGAGTTCGTCACCCCCCAGAAGTTCGCCGACTTCCAGATGTGGGCCGAGGAGCTGGGCTTCCTCTACGTGGCGAGCGGTCCCCTGGTCCGCTCCAGCTACCGTGCGGGCGAGCTCTTCATCAAGGGCATGATCGAGAACCAGAAACAGAACCCGAAGCTCTCCCAGGACGCCAGCGCGTCCGCTTCCAACGACGTGAGCCATCAGCCGGCGTGAGCCGGCTGAGACACTGAAGGAGAACAAGACCCGTGAGTTTAGTCGAGTTTGAGGTCGGTAAGAACGCGTCGGTGCCGACGGCGCCCCTCACCGTCCTTCGCGAGGACGACACCGCCGATCCCGCGCTGATGCCAGAGGTCTCCGACGAGGACCTGCGTGCGATTTACCGCACGATGATCCAGACGCGGACGCTCGACGAGCGGATGGTGACCTTGCAGCGCCAGGGCCGCATCGCCTTCTACATGCAGAGTACGGGTGAAGAGGCCACGACCGTCGGCTCGGCTTACGCCCTGCGCCCGGGGGACTGGATCTTCCCGTGCTACCGCGAGCAGGGGGCTTACCTCTGGCGCGGCGCCACCGTGCAGGAGATGGCCCACCAGTGCTACGGCAACTACCTCGACTACACCAAGGGCCGTCAAATGCCCGTCCACTACTCGTTCCGTCACCTGAACATCGTCTCGGTCTCGAGCCCCCTCATGACGCAGGTGCCCCACGCCGTGGGTACCGCCTGGGCCATGAAGCTCCGCAAGGACCCGTACGTCACCATGACCTACTTCGGTGAGGGTTCGACGTCCGAGGGCGACTTCCACGTCGCCATGAACTTCGCCGGCGTCTACAAGACCCCGACCGTCTTCTTCCTGCGCAACAACGGCTGGGCGATCTCGACGCCCGCCTCGGTGCAGACGGCCAGCGAGAACTTCGCCATGAAGGCGAACGCCTACGGCTTCGAGGGCGTCCAGGTGGATGGCAACGACGTCCTCGCCGTCATCGTCGCGACCCGTCGCGCCGTGGACAAGGCCCTGCGCGGCGAGGGCCCGACGCTCATCGAGGCCCTCACCTACCGCGTCGGCGCCCACTCCACCTCGGACGACCCCTCGGGCTACCGGACCGAGGACCACGTCTCGCCCTGGCGGGACAAGGATCCCGTCCAGCGCTTCCAGCGCTTCCTCGCCAAGCGCGGGCTCTGGAGCCCCGAATGGGAGGCCGAGCTGCAGGAGCGCTTCAAGCAGGAAATCCTGGAAGCGATCGAGGTCGCCGAGAAGACCCCCGGGCCTGCCCCCGAGACCATTTTCGAGGACGTCTACGCCGAAAAGCCCCGGTTCCTCCAGGAGCAGGAGGCTGAACTGATGGAAAGCCTGCAGCAGACGAAGGCGGAGGGAGCCCGATAATGCCCACGATGAACATCATCCAAGCCGTCAACGACGCCTTGAAGATCCAGATGCGCCAGGATGACCGGGTGGTCGTCATGGGCGAGGACGTGGGCAAGTTTGGCGGCGTCTTCCGCGCCACCGTCGGCCTGCAACAGGAGTTCGGCGAGGACCGGGTCGTCGACACGCCCCTCTCCGAGGCCGGCATCATCGGCACCGCCATCGGCATGGCCCTCTACGGCATGCGCCCGGTCCCCGAAATCCAGTTCATGGACTACATCTTCCCCGCCATCGACCAGATCATCAACGAGATGGCCAAGTTCCGTTACCGCTCGGGGGGGCAGTACACCTGCCCGGTCGTCATCCGCACCCCCTACGGCGGTGGGATCCGCGGCGGGCACTACCACTCGCAGTCCAACGAGGCCTATTTCACCCACACCCCCGGCCTCAAGGTGGTCGTTCCCTCCAACCCCTATGATGCCAAGGGCCTGCTCCTGGCCGCCATGCGGCAGGACGATCCCGTGATCTTCATGGAGCCCAAGCGCATGTACCGCGCGGCCAAGGGCGAGGTCCCCGAGGGGGACTACACGGTCGAGCTCGGCAAGGCCAAGGTCCTCAAGGAAGGCAAGGACGTCACCGTCATCGCCTACGGCTCCATGGTCCACACGGCCCTCGAGGCCGTGACCAAGGCCGAGGCCGAGGGCATCGACGTCGAGCTGATCGACCTGCGATCGCTCGTGCCCCTTGACCTCGACACCATCATCGCCTCGGTCGAGAAGACCGGCCGCGTGGTCATCGTGCAGGAGGCCCCCAAGTCGACCGGCTTCGCCGCCGAGCTGATCGCGCTGATCAATGAGCATGCGCTTCTCAGCCTCGAGGCCCCCGTCGTCCGCGTCACCGGCTGGGACACCCCCTTCCCCTACACCCTGGACCTGGAGTACCTTCCCAGTGCCGATCGCGTCCTCCAGGGGATGCGCAAGACCCTCAACTTCTAGGAGGCGGAACAGAGAATGAGCACCGTTACCGGCAACGTTTTCGATTTCCGTCTGCCCGACATCGGCGAAGGGGTCGTCGAGGGCGAGCTCGTCACCTGGCTGGTCAAGCCCGGTGACGAGGTGGGCGCCGACCAGCCCATGTTCGAGGTCATGACCGACAAGGCGACCGTCGAGATCCCCTCGCCCCGCAAGGGCAAGATCCTCGCGACCTTCGGCAAGGAGGGCGAGATCATCAACGTGGGCGACGTGGTCGTCACCATCGAGATGGCCCCCGGCCAGACCGCGCCCGTCATGCACGGCCACGACCGCGCGCCCGAGGCCCCCGCGCCGGCCGTTGCGGGCGCTTCGTGCAGCGCGACCCAGCTCTTCGACACCCTGCCCACCGGCGCCCCCATCGCCGAGGTCGTCACCGAGGTCCCCGCCGAGCTGCCCCAGTTCGAGGCCGGCCGCCGCGTGCTCGCCACCCCGGCGACCCGCAAGCTCGCCCGCGAGCTGGGCGTCGAGATCGGCCGGGTGCCCGGCTCGGGCATCAACGGCCGGGTGGTGAAGGGCGACGTGTCGGCCTTCCACCAGCGCCTGAGCGCGCCGGTCACCCCCGCGGTGGCCCCGGTCGCCGCGCCGGCCCCGGTGGCGGCCGTGGCGGCCGTCCCCGCCGCCGCGCCCCTGGCCTCGTTCGGTCCCGAGGAGCGCATCCCCATGAAGGGCGTGCGCAAGAAGATCGCCGAGAAGATGGTCCAGTCCAAGTTCACGGCGCCCCACTTCACCTACATGGACGAGATGGACGCGACCAAGCTCATCGCGCTGCGCGCCGAGTCCAAGCCCCTGGCCGAGGCCGAGGGGATCAAGCTGACCTACCTGCCCTTCATCATGAAGGCGGTGGTCGCGGCCCTCAAGCAGTTCCCGACCCTCAACGCCAGCCTCGACGATGCGACCAACGAGCTGGTCATCAAGCACTACTACAACCTGGGCATCGCCGTGGCCGGCGAGAACGGGCTCATCGTCCCCGTCATCAAGGACGTGGACAAGAAGAGCATCCTCGAGCTGGCCAAGGAGATCGCCGAGGTCGCCGAGCGCGCCCGCATCGGCCGCAACAACCCGGACGACCTCAAGGGCGGCACCTTCACGCTGTCGAGCATCGGCAACGTGGGCGGCCTGTTCGCCACGCCCATCATCAATCACCCCGAGGTGGGGATCCTCGCCATCATGAAGATCCAGGATCGCCCGGTGGTGCGCGACGGAGCGATCGTCGCCGCCAAGATGATGAACCTGGCCCTGAGCTTCGACCACCGCGTGGTGGACGGTGCGGTGGGCGCGGACTTCACCAACCTGGTCATCAAGCTGCTCGAGAACCCGACCAAGCTGATGCTCGCGATGAGCTAAGGGTCAGATCCACCCCGTCAAGCATGCGAGAAGCCCGGAGGATGTCCTCCGGGCTTCTCGCATGCTTGACGCTTTTCGGTCTCGGCTACACCCTCCCTGCCAGCATCAACGGCTTTTCGATCCTGAACGGGAGCGGAGTCTTTTCGCTCTCGTTCTTGAAGAAGGCGATCGCCTCCTGGAGCTGCTGAGCCTGATGGCTGAGTTCGTCGGCGGTGCTGGCGACCTGCTCGGTGGCCGTGGCGGCCTCCTGAGCGCTGCGGCTCAGGCTCTCCACGGCGATGACCACCTGGTCGGAGCCCTGGCGTTGCTCGGAGGTCGCGTAGGTCACGGTCCTGGCGAGCTGGTCGATCTCGCTGACCGCGCCGGTGACCTGCTGGTTGATAGAGGCCATCTGCTCGGCGGCCGTCACGATCTGGGAGCTTGCGCGCGCCTGCTCGCCAGAGGCGGCACTGATCTCGCCGAGGAGGGTCGCCACCTGCTGGGAGGCCGCCTTGATCATGGAAAGGGCCTCGCCGGTCTGCGAGGCGAGCTTGACGCCCTCTTCGACCTTGGTTGCGCCGTCGCGCGTGACGCCGACGGCCTCGGCGGTCTCCTTCTGAATGCCCTTGATGAGGTCGCCGATCTCGCGGGTGGCCTTGGCGGATCGCTCGGCGAGCTTGCGCACCTCGTCGGCGACCACCGCGAAGCCGCGGCCGGCCTCGCCGGCGCGGGCCGCCTCGATGGCGGCGTTGAGCGCCAGGAGGTTGGTCTGCTCGGCGATGTCGTCGATCACCTCGATGATCGCCCCGATCTCGCCCGAGCGCTGGTCGAGCATCTGGATGGTGCCCTGGATGCCTGTCATGGTCTCGGAGATGGCCTTCATGCCGGCCACGGTCTTGGCGACCGCCTGGTCGCCGGCGTTGGCGGCCTCGGCGGCCGAGCCGGAGGCCTGGTTTGCGTTCTCGACGTTGCCCGCGACCTGCTGGATGCTCGCGGCGAGCTCGGCTATCGAGCTTGAGGTCTGGGTGACGGCGGCGGCAAGCTCCTCGCTCTGGCCCTTGATCCGGGTGACCCTGTTGTTGAGGAGCTGGGTGCTGTCGTCCACCGACTTGATGTTGGCGGCCATCTGCTCCATGGCGGCCGAGGTCTCCTCGGCGCTCGAGGCCTGGACCGAGACGGTCTTCGAGAGCTCGGTGCTCGACGAGGCGATCTGTGCCGAGCCGTCGCCGACGGTGTCGGCGACCTGGCGCACCCGACTGACGATGTCGCGCAGGTTTGTCACCATCCGGGAGAGCGAGGTGCCCAAGGCGTCCTGGCCGCTACGCGGCGTCACCGTCACCGCCAGGTTGCCTCGAGCGACCTCGTCGGCAGCCGACGCCATCTCACCTAGATAGGAGACCATGGTCTGGAAACTGGCTGCCATTGAGCCCAGCTCGTCCTTGCTCCGAATGTCCAGTCGCTGGTTCAGCTCGCCGCGCGCGATCCCCTCGGCCGCCTCCCCTACGGCCCGAAGCCCGGAGGAAATCTGGTTGGCCAGAATGAGGGCGATCCCGACGCCGATCAGGGTCGCCACTACCATAAGGATCAGGCTGATCTGGCTGGACGAGCCGACCACGCCGTTGACCGTATGAAAGGAAGACTCGGAGTTGGCGAGACCGGTCTTGAAGCCCTCGTCTAGCAGGGCGACCGTGGTCTCGAACTTGGCCTTGGCGTTCTGGACCATGTTCTGGCGGGCTGCTTCGGGTTTGCCCTGCAACGCCAGTTGGTAGGTGATCTCCTTGGCCGGTAAATAGGCCTTGATGGCCTCCTCGAGCTTTCCTGCCAGCTGGCCTGGTCCCGCCTTCTCTGCCAGGGCGCGGTACTCGGTGATCTGTTCGAGCAGCTTGGCCTCGTCGTCATGGCCCTTGTCGACGGTCCGCTGGGCCGCCTCTCCCGACTGGCTAACGACCAGCGCAGCGGCGTAGCGCACGGCCATCAGCTTGTAGCGGATCGAAGCCAGCGAGGTGAGCCCCTTGACGTTGACCGAATACAGGGACTCCGTCTCTCGCTGGGTTTTGGAAAGGCCGTTGAGGGAGACGAGACTCACGATGAGCATGAGGACGGTGAATAAGAGTGCGGATCCGATGAGTTTGGATTTAATGGATCGCATAAATCGAGCCTCCTCGCTGGAAACCATAACGTATCATGGAAAATATTGTCATACAGGTTGAACTCGCCCCTAGGGACCAAAGTCCCTATTCGATCGGGGTTTATGTCCTTGGTGTTTTCCGCAATGCAATGCGGAATTGTTTGTAAGCTCGAGAAATTCGCAATTTTATTTAATGATTTACTTAATGGCAAAGATGGCAGGGGTGGGCCTGGATGGCCTGGTCATCAAGCTGCTGGAGAAACCGACCAAGCTCATGCTGGCCATGAGCTAGCAATCGGCAGGGTTTCAAAGCATCGGCCCCCGCGGTGAGCGGGGGCCGATGCTTTGGGGCATGGAATCCCCCGAACTTTCATCTGATTTTTACCCAGTTTTTCGCACGCCCGGCGATAGAGTCGATGGCACTGCTCGAACGCTTGCGGAGGACCGGGAATGAACAGCCTGCTTGCCCCCTCGAAACCCCGATCGACGACGCTTCGGCCGGTGCAGGGTGGCAATGCGGTTCGCAACGCCTTCACCGACGCGGACTCCCTTCAGGGCCTGTTGACGGACATCAAGGGCGCCAAGCGCAAGATCCAGTTCGAGACCTTCCTGCTCAACGGCGCCGATGGCCAAGCCGTCGTGGACGCCCTGATCACGCAGCACCAGGCGGGCGTGAAGGTGCAGGTGCTGATGGACGAGGGCGCCTCGGCCCTGGACAAGAATCGCCTCTACAAGCAGCTCAAGAGCGCCGGCATCGACGCGCGCTTCCTCCCCAAGATCGAGGGGGTGCCCTACTCGGTGGACCACACCAAGCTCTCGGTCATCGACGATCGCATCGTCTGGGCGGGCGGCGCCAACTTCGACAAAGAGAACAACCGGGACATGATGAGCCGCATCGAGGGCCCCGCCGTCGCTGATTTCCAGGACACCTTCGACGAGGGCTGGAAGCGTGCGGGCGGCACGAAGCTGAGCGTGGCGCGCGACGCCTCCGTCAAGGGGGACGTCTGGGTCGGCGTCTCGCAGAACAGCGCCGGCGAGAACAGCGCCCGCACCCAGGTGCTCGGGGAGCTGAAGCTCATGGGCAAGGGCGACGCGGTGGACGTCTGGATGATGGACCTTGCGGATCCGGCGGTGGTCGATGCCCTCCTCGAGGCCAAGGCCCGCGGCGCCGCGGTCCGGGTGCTGCTCGACCAGTCGGTGCCCTTCACCTCGGGAGGTTTCGCCGATCCTGCCATCAAGGCGATCGCGGGCGGCATCCCCGACCTCGGGGCCATCCCTCGCCTCCAGGAGGCCGGGATCGACGTCCGGCGCTACGTCCGCCCGGAAGGCGTGACCAAGCTTCACTCCAAGGTCTGGATCTTCACCGAGCAAGCCGGCAAGCAAGACGAGACCAGGCGGGTGATCGGCGGCTCGGTCAACGCCATCAAGGGGGCCTACGACTTCAACCACGAGCTGGGCTTCCTCATGTACGGCGGCGGGGTCGGAGCCGACGTCAAGGCGGCCTTCGAGCAGGACCTCGCCAGGCACTCCGAGCCCGTACCCCCCCTCTCGACCTGGGAGGGGATCAAGGCCAAGGCGGTCGGCTTCTTCACCAGGCACCTGATCTGAGCCCGGAATGACGGACTCCTTGAAGCCTCGGCCCTGGCCGGGGCTTTGATTTGTGCGTAAAATTGTGATTGCCCGCCGGCTGGCGAGGCCGCATTCAACCATTCACGTCCTTAGGAGACAACGCGTCCATGCAGAACAAGAAGGTCGAAGCCCTGGTGATCGGCGCCGGTCCCGGCGGTTACGTGGCAGCCATCCGCCTGGCGCAGCTCGGCAAGAAGGTTCTGCTGGTCGAGAAGGCTCAGCTCGGCGGCGTCTGCCTCAACGTGGGCTGCATCCCCTCAAAGGCCCTCATCACCGCGGCCAAGACGGTCGAGAAGCTCAAGAAGGTCGACCAGATGGGGATCACCGTGGGCGGCTTCTCGGTGGACTTCCCGAAGATGATCGGCTGGAAGGACGGCATCGTGAAGAAGCTGACCGGCGGCGTGGGCCAGCTGGTCAAGGGCAACGGCGGCGAGGTGCTCTACGGCACCGCCACCTTCAAGACCGCCAACCAGGTCGAGGTCATGACCAACGACGGCCCGGTGCTGGTCGTGGCCCAGAGCGTCATCGTCGCCACGGGCAGCCGCCCCATCGAGATCCCGGGCTTCGCCTTCGACGGCAGGCGCGTCATCTCGTCGACCGAGGCCCTCTCCCTCTCCGAGATCCCCAAGCGCCTGGTGGTCATCGGCGGCGGCTACATCGGGCTCGAGATGGGCATGATGTACGCCAAGCTCGGCGCGCAGGTCACGGTCGTCGAGCGCCTGGGCCAGGTCCTGCCCGGTTTCGACCCCGAGATCGCGCAGCTGCTCGGCCGCCAGCTCAAGAAGCTGGGCGTCGAGGTCCTGCTCGATACCGCGGCCAAGGGCTACGTGGATGGCCCCATGGGCGCCAGGGTCCAGCTCGAGCAGAACGGCAAGCCCCTCGAGGTCGAGGCCGATCGGATCCTCGTGACGGTGGGCCGCAGACCCAACTCCGAAGGGCTCGGCCTCGAGCGCGTGGGGGTGCGCATCGATGCCAGGGGCTTCGTGAGCACCGACAAGCAGATGCGCACCAACGTGCCCGGGATCTACGCCATCGGGGACCTGGCAGGTCAGCCCATGCTCGCCCACAAGGCCTCCAAGGAGGCCGAGGTGGCCGCCGAGGTCATCGCCGGCCACCCGGCCGCCATGGACGTCAAGGCGATCCCCGCGGTGGTCTTCACCGATCCCGAGATCGGCTCGGTGGGGCTCTCCGAGGCCGAGGCCAAGGCACAGGGCTTCGACGCCGTCGTCGGCAAGTTCCCCTTCGCGGCCCTGGGCCGGGCCATGACCACCGGCGAGACCGAGGGCTTCGTCAAGGTCGTGGCCGACCGCAAGACCCAGGAGGTGCTGGGCGTCCACATCGTCGGGCCCGAGGCATCGAACCTGGTGGCCGAGGCGGGGCTCGCCCTCGAGATGGGGGCCTTCATCGACGACCTGAGCCTCACGGTTCACGCCCACCCGACGCTCGCCGAGGGGATCATGGAGGCCGCCAAGGCCGCCATCGGCGAGGCGATCCACGTCATGAACAAGGACACCCGTGAGCCGGCCGCTGCGGGTCGCTGACCTCGGGCGCCTCCCCTACCCCGAGGCCTGGGAGATCCAGAAGGAGCTGGTGAACCTGCGGGCGGACGACCTCATCGAGGACCACCTGCTTCTGCTCGAGCACGAGCCGGTCATCACCCTGGGCCGCAAGGCCGACCCCGCCGAGCACGTCTGCGAGGCGGGGAAGGGCGTGCCGACCTTCGAGATCGAGCGCGGGGGCGAGGCCACCTATCACGCCCCGGGGCAGCTGGTGGGCTACTTCATCCTCAAGCTGGACGGCCCCGAGCGGGACCTGCACCGCCTCCTTCGCAACATCGAGGAGATCCAGATCCGGGCCCTTTCGCGCTGGGGGATCGAGGCAGGCCGTAACCCGGGCAAGACCGGGGTCTGGGTGGGCGATCGCAAGATCTCCTCGATCGGGGTCGCGGTGCGCCGCTGGGTCTCCTACCACGGTCTGGGCCTCAACGTCTCCACGGACCTGAGCGGCTTCCGGGCGATCCGCCCATGCGGGATGGAGGCTGGGGTCATGACCTCCATGGAGGACCTGCTCGGCAAGCCGGTCGCCATGGACGAGGTCAAGGCCGCGATCGCCGCCGAGGCCGCCGCCGTGCTCGGGCGAACCGCGCTTGCCGCCGATCCGGAGCTTTTCGACCGCCGGGCGAAGTAGGTGGAGGCGAGCTGGGCCGCGGCCCTGCCGACCTTGCCCGAGATCCGGGGCTGGAGCCACGCGCTCGGAGCGTTCGCGCCGCTCGCCATGGTGGGGGCCATGACCCTCCAGCAGCTCCTCCCGCTCTTCCCGGGGGGCCTCCTGATCGCCCTGTCGGGCACCCTGTTCGGCCTGCCCCTGGGCCTTGGGGTCGTCACCGTCGGCACCCTCTGCGCGTCGGCCGCCTGCCACGCCGTGGGGCGGGGCCCGGCGCGCTCGGTGATTCATCGCTTCGCGGGGGACGTCCGGATGCGGGCGGTGGAGGCGCGCCTCGCGCACCACGGGGTGCCCACGGTCGCGGTGATCCGGGCCTTCCCCTTCGTCCCCTCCTACGTCGTGAGCTACGGGGCGGGCATTGCCGGGGTGCCCCTGCGGACCTACCTGCTGGGCTCGCTCATCGGCACGATGCCCGGCAACTTCCTGCACGTCCTGCTCGGCGATCGCATCCTCAACCCGCGCGATCCGCTCTTCTGGGCCTCGATGGGGGGCCTGGCGCTGCTCGCCCTGAGCTCGTTTCTGGTCGAGCGCCGCCTTCGCAGGCGCTGATCAGCCCAGGACCTCCGCGCCCGCCGCGCCGGGGGCCATCAAGACGCCTCGGGGCCCGGTGAGCGGCAGGGAGAACCAGAAGGTCGAGCCCTTCCCCTCCGCGCTCAGCACGCCGATCTGCCCGCCGTGCGCCTCCACCACCGCCTTGCAGATGGTCAGCCCCAGCCCGATGCCGCCGGCCTCGCGGGTCGTGCTCATGTCGAGCTGCTTGAAGGGGGTGAAGACGTGGGGGATGGCCTCGGCCGCGATGCCGCTGCCCGTGTCCACCACCTCCGTGACCAGGAGGTCCTCGTCGAAGCGCGCCTTGACGGTGACGCGTCCGCCCGGTGGGGTGAACTTTATCCCGTTGGAGATGAGCTGGCTGAGGACCTGGTGCATGCGCTGGCCGTCCAGCACCACGGGCTGACTCAACCGCACGTCGCTCGCGAGCGCGATCCCCTTGGCGTCCGCCTCGGGCCGCATGCGCTCGATGGCCTGGCCGACGAGCGCCCGGTAGTCGTGGGGGTGAGGGGTGAACTTGAGCCTGCCCGCCTGGATCGAGGCGACGTCGAGCAGGTTGCTCACCAGGCCCTCGAGGCGGTTTGCCCCCTCGAGCATCTTGGTGAGGTAGAGCGTTTGCTCGTCATTGAGCTTGCCTGCCGCTCCCTCGACGAGCAGGCTCCCGAAGCCCGAGATGAAGTTGAGCGGGGTGCGCAGCTCGTGGCTTATCACCGAGAGGAAGTCGTCCTTGTAGCGATCGGCGCGCTGCAGGGCCTCGTAGGCGAGCTCGAGCTTGTGGGCGCGGGCCTGCAACTGGGCGTGCGCGTCGCGCAGCTCGTGGGTTCGCTGCGCGACCTCGTCCTCCAGCACCTGGGCGCGCGCTTCGAGGGCGTCGCGGGCGGCCTTCAGCTCCAGGAGGGTGCGCACGCGCACCGTGACCTCGCCCCGGTCGATGGGCTTGGTCAAGAACTCCTGGGCGCCGAGCTGGAGGGCCCTGAGGCGCGCCTCTCGCTCGGTGTTGGCCGTCACGACGACGACGGGGAGGAAGCCCCCGTGCCGCGTGGCGAGGCGCTTGAGCACCTCGAAGCCGTCCATCGCGGGCATCATGAGGTCCAGGAGCATCAGGTCGGGAGGATCCCTCTCGATCATGGCGAGCGCCTCCTGGCCGTCGCGGGCTTCCGAGACGCGGTGGCCCGCGCGGCGCAGCAGCTGCCTGAGCAGACCCCGGTTGTCCGCCTCGTCGTCCACCACCAGCACGTGCTTAGCTGTCATTTGGCGACCTCTTTCGATGGGTGGCGCCCACGGTGGGATACTGCCGGATCGCATCCAGCAAGGGCTTCAGGTCCTCGCCCGTGGCCTCCGCGCGCTTGCCCTTCTGGATGATCCGGCGCGCGCCGCTCAGGCGCTGGCTATCGGCTTCGCTCAGCTGCTTGGCGGTGACGATGACGACCGGGATGCCGCGGGTGCGCGGGTCCGCGCGGATCCGCGCGAGGACCTCGAACCCGTCCATCTCGGGCATCATGAGGTCGAGGATGATGAGCGCGGGGGGCCGGGCCGCGATCTGCCTGAGGGCCTCGAGGCCGTCCGCGGCCTCGCGCAGCGGGCGGCCCTCGCGCTCGAGCAACTGGCGGTAGAGCTGGCGGGCCTCGGGGTCGTCGTCCACCACCAGCGCGTCGCCTTCGATCGAAGGCGCGCCGCCGAGGCGATCGAGCGTCTCTTTGAGCAAGGTGCGATCGAGCGGCTTGGTGAGATAGGCGGAGGCCCCCAGGGCGTAGCCCACGGCCCGGTTCTCGATGAAGCTCAGGATGACGACGGGGATCTCGGCGGTCGCAGGGTCCGCCTTGAGGCGGCTCAGCACCGTCCAGCCGTCCTGGATCGGCATCAGGACGTCCAGGATGATGGCGAAGGGGCGCAGCTCCTGGGCCAGGCGCAGCCCCGCCTCCGCGCTGGTGGCCGACACCACGTGGTACCCGCTGCCCTTGAGGTTCTCGGCGACCAGGAAGAGCGCCTCGGGGTTGTCGTCGATGGCGAGCACGGTGGGCTTGCCGTCATCGGCGCTCAGCATGGTAATCGGAAGGCCGGGGACAGGGGGGCTCGGCGGGGTTTCGCCGGGGCAGTGGCGCGGCAGGCGCAGGGTGAAGGTGCTTCCCAGGCCCGGCGTGCTCTCGAGCGTCAGCTCGCCGCCCAGCAGGTGGGCGAGCTTGCGCGAGATGGCGAGCCCCAGCCCGGTTCCGCCCGCCGCGCGCGTCGTGGTGGAATCCACCTGCCTGAACGTCTCGAAGACCAGCTCCTGGTGCTCGGGCGCGATGCCGACCCCCGTGTCGCTGACCGCGACCGTCCAGTCGTCCGTTCCCCGGGCGGCGAGGCTCACCTTGACGCCTCCTTGGGGGGTGAACTTGATCGCGTTGGAGACGAGGTTGAGGAGGATCTGGCGGATCTTGGCCTCGTCGGAAACCACGAAGCCCACCTCCGCTCCCCCCTCGCCGGTGAGGCTCAGCCCCTTGGCCCGCGCGAGCGGCGCGGCGATGCCTATGATCGCCTGCACCGTGTCGGACGGCAGGAAGGGCTCCGGGTGGATCGCCAGCTTGCCCGACTCGACCTTGGAGAGGTCGAGGATGTCGTTGATCAGCGCCAGGAGGTGCTTGGCGTTCTTGACGACCGTCTGGAGGTTGCTCCGGTTGAGCGCTGCGAGGGGCTGCTCGTCGTCGGTGAGCACCAGCTCGGTGTAGCCGATGACCGAGTTGAGCGGGGTGCGCAGCTCGTGGCTCATGGTGGCCAGGAACTCGCCCTTGAGGCGGTTGGCGCTCTCCAGCTGGGAGGTGGTGACGGCGAGGTCGGCGACCCGCTTCTCGAGGGCGCAGTTGGCCACGAGCAGCCGGCGCTTCATGTCCTGGTAGCGATCCTCGAGGATCCGGTACTGGCGCACGCTGAAGAGGGCGAAGAAGGAGAGGGTGAGCAGGAAGCCCGCCGCGGCCAGGGTGGCCGTGATGCGCCCCTGGTACTCCAGGGCGCCTTGCCGCTCGGCGCCCGCTCTGCTCTCTTCCGCGTTGATCTGTCCGAGCAGGCCGCGCATGCTCGCCATGAGCCGCTCGCCCCGCCCCTGGCGGATGCTCTCGAGCCACTGAGGGTCCCCGGCGCGTTTCAGGTCGCGCTCGTGCTGGGCGTTCGCGTACCACTGGGCCTCGAGGCGCCGGATCCCCTCGGCCTGGGCCACCTGGGTCGGGGAGTCGGAAAGCAGCCTGGACAGGTTGCCGAGCTCGCGCTCGACGCGCGGCACGCCGTTGATGAGCGGCTTGGCGAAGCGCATGTCGCCGGTGATGAGAAACCCGCGATGCGCCGATTCGATCTGCGCCAGCAGGGCGGCGACCAGGTTCGACTGGCGACGGACCTCGATGCTGCGGGTGAGCCACGCGCCCTGGTCGAAGACCTGCCCCAGCTCCCAGGCGAGCAAGAGCCCGATCAGCGTCAGCACCCCGAGAGGTACCGCGCTGTTGAGGATCAGGATGCGCCGGATGTCGGCCTCTGCTTCGATTCGCTGCGTCATGCCGCGAATGGTACGCTTCGCGCTCGCGCCATTCCAGCGCCGAGAGAGGGTTATCGGGGGCTAGCGCGAGAGGCCGGGAGAAACGGGCAGCGAGGAGGTCGCGTCCATGGGCCCGAGATCCGCCTGCATAGCGGCCTGGTTGACCTCGCTCATGGCGGGCAGGGCCTCGGCGGGGCGCGGGGCTTGGGGCGCGGATCCTGCGACCATCGCGCTCTCGGAGGCGCCAGGCAGCAGGTAGCGCTTCATGATGATCTCGGAGTAGCGCGAGCGATAGATACCGCGCGAGACCACGGCCCGGGGGCCCATGTTGTAGGCCACCAGGGCGCGGTGATTGATGGCGCTGGGGTCGAGGCCCGGGTACTGGGCCACCATGCGATCGAGGTACCAGGCGAGGATCCGGCAGCCGAGATCCAGGTTGGTGGCCGTGTCGAACCACTTGGAGCGAGGGATGCCCCTGCGGCTGAAGTGGAAGGGCATGACCTGCATGAGCCCGTGCGCCCCCACGTGGCTGACCTCGCGCGGGTTGTACTCGCTCTCCAGCCGGATGACCCGCGCGACCAGCAAGGGGTCCAGCTTCCACTTCTTGGCCGCCTGCTCGACGTGCCAGGCGAAGCGCTTGGCCTTGTCCTCGCCCGCCACCGACTTGATGTACTGGTAGGTGGGGTTCGGGTTCTCGGAGGCGGCCGCGCGGGCCATGGTCGGCAGCGAGGTGGTGGCGATGATCAGGCCGAGGGCCATGGAGAGGGCAGGACGCAATTCGAGGAACTCCTATGATCGGGCAGGCAAGGTCCATTCAAAATACCCGGCCGGGAGCCGGCGAATACCGCTCGAGCGAAGGTTCTTGCCGTATGTTGACGTCGGCGCAAGCGTCGTGTCATCCGGGGGAAACAATGCGGTCGATCGGCCTTAACAACATGCCAGCTTGGTTGCTTGCTGTAAAGCCTGCTCGGTGATTTACTGCGGGGAGGGTGGGCTGAGCGTCAGGTCGCGGACCTCGCCCTCGGCGAGGGTCACGCTCTGGCGCAGCACCGCGCCGTCGGCGAGGACGAGGGCCACCTCATGCTTGCCCGGCTCGAGATGGGCGAAGCGCCAGCGCCCCTCGGCGTCCGTCTGGCCGTTCCACAGGCCGTCGAGCGTGACAAGGGCGTTGCCCAGGGGCAAGCCGCCGGCTTGCACCCGCACGGCGAGGCTCGCCGCCTGGGGCGGCTTGGGCAAAAGACCGAGCAGGATGCCGTAGGCCTCCTTGCGCGCCGAGGCCGCCGGATCGTCGGCCGAGAGGCCCTGGATGCCGTGGGTGACGGTCACCGAGGGGCAGCTGGTCTGGATCAGGACGTAGGTCGAGTCGGGGGCCGTCGTGCCGTCCTTCAGGGCGCCGTCGTAGGCGAGCAGGGCCTCGCGCACGGCGATTGCGACCTGCTTGCCCTTGGCGCTGGTCGGATAGTGGGAGGTGCGGACGCTGTCGCTCGCATGGTGGCCGATGGTGAGGAACAGCCCGGCTCCCTGGGCGTTGGCCGCGCGGATCCGCTGGATGTCGCCAGGGCCTTCGTCGAGCCCTCGGGTGAGCTGCACCCGGGCGCCTGCCGTTTCCAGGTAGCCTCTGAGGTGATCGGCCACCAGCCAGTTGTATCCGGAAAGCCGGCGCCTGAGCGGATCGCGCTCCTCGCTGCCCCCTTCCGGGTTGAGGACGATGAGCTGGTCGCGCAGCGCGGCCGGGGCGATCGCCGCCAGGCGCACCTCGAGCTCGCGGGGGGCCGAGAGCGAGTGGGTCTGCGGGCGATAGCCCGGCAGCGAGACGCGCACCTCCTTGAGGCCGGCAGGAAGCGTCTCGAAAAGCCAGTAGCCGCTCTCGTCGCTCGCGGTGACGAGGCGATCCGTCGCGCCCACCGCGACGACGGCGGCGCGCTCGAGCGGCTGCGACTCGGAGCCGAGCACGCGCCCCATCAGGACGAACGAGCGGGCGGCGGGCAGCGGGTAGCGGCCTGAAGCCGTGCCCGCCTTGGCCGTCACGACCAGCTTGGGCTTGGGGGCGCGGACGTGGTTGGTCGCCATACCGCGCGTGGTGCGCGTCTGCTGCCAGGTGAGGCCGCCCCCATCGAGCTGCCAGGTCACGGCCGTGCCGTCGGCCACCGGCAGGCCCATGGCGTCGAGCACCCGGGCGCGCAGCGGCAGCATGCCGTCGTCGGGGAGGGAGGAAAGGGGGCTCTGCAGGCGGATCTCGGCGGCGGGACGATCGACCGTGAAGGTGAGCGTGCGCAGCGGGGCGGCGTTGCCTCCCACGTTCCGCGCCGTGAGGGTCGCCGTGTGAGGGCCGTTGGCAAGCGGCTCCTTGAGGGTGTGGCGCACGGTGCGGGTCTCAAGGTCGTAGAGGGCGCCTAGCCTGGTGCCGTCCAGGAAAAGGCTGACCGAGGCCGGGTCGATGGCGCCGCCTCCGCCGTCGAGGCGGGCGGTTAGGGTCGTGCGCGAAGCGTCCGGGCTCGCTTGCTGGTTGAAGGCGACGACGCGCGGGGTCCCCTTGGCGAAGTAGTCGAGGATCCCGGCGAAGTAGGCCTGGGCCTCGAGCAGCTGCTTCTCGGGCGATCGCAGCTTGGCCTCGGTCGAAGGGTGGGACAGGTAGGAGGCCTCCCCGAGGATGGCGGGGACCTCGGCGTTGCGCAGCACGGCGTAGTTGCCGGGCACCAGCTTCTCCTGGGGCAGGCCCAGGTTGCGCAGGAGGTGGCGGTGGATGCTGGCGGCCGCGTCGGCCGAGGGGCCGGGGTCGTCCATCTTGTAGTAGGTCTCGGTCATCAGGCGCTCGTGCTTGGGGTCGAGCGTGGCGTTGTGGTGGACCGAGAGGAAGAGGTCGGCCTGGGCGGCGTTCGCGATCGCGATGCGCGCCTTGAGGTCGTCGGCGAGGCCCGAGCCGGCGGGGGCCACGCCGGTGTCGCCCTCGCGGGTCAGGATGACCCTGGCGCCCGCCTCGCGAAGCAAGGAGGCGAGGGCCTTGCCCACCCCCAGGTTGACCTCCTTCTCCGTCAGGCCGGCGGGGCCGACGGTGCCCGACTCCTTGCCGCCGTGGCCGGGGTCCACCACGATCACCCGCCCCTTGAGCGGGGTCTGGCCGGGCCCGGGCAGGGCATCGACCAGGGCGTCGTAGGTCCGGTCGACGACGGGGGTGGGGACGTCCTGGTCGCCTCTGGCGAGGGTCGCAGCACAGCCGGACACGGTGAGCGTCAGGGCGACGAGGCCGGAGAGGAGGCGCAGGCCGTGCATTCGAACTCCTAGTGGACGGTGCCGTAGAAGCACTTCAGGTAGTTGGTCTCTGAGGCCGCGGGCAGGATGGGGTGGTCCATGCCGGCCCCTTGCAGGGCGAGCATGCGCAGGCGCTTGTACGAGTCCACCGCGGCTTCCTGGATGATCTCGACGAAGTGGCTCGGGTTGATGTGGTGCGAGCAGGAGGCGCTGACCAAGAGGCCGCCCGGCTTGAGCAGGCGCATGCCGCGCAGGTTGATCTCCTTGTAGCCGCGCACCGCACCGGGGATCGAGTCCTTGGTCTTGGTGAAGGCGGGAGGATCGAGGATCACCACGTCGAACTTCTCGCCCGACTTCTCGAGCTCGCGCAGGTAGTCGAAGGCGTTGGCGACCACCCACTTGCAGCGGTCCTCTACGCCGTTGAGCTTGGCGTTTGCCTCGCCCAGCGCGATCGCCTCGGCCGAGATGTCCACGCTCACCACCTCGCTGGCGCCGCCGACCGCCGCCGCCATCGAGAAGCCGCCCGAGTAGCTGAAGCAGTTCAGGACGCGCTTGCCCTTGCTCAGCTCGCCGAGCCTGAGGCGATTGGGGCGCTGGTCGAGGAAGAAGCCGGTCTTCTGGCCGGTGGGGATGTCGATGTTGAGCCGGTAGGGGCCCTCCTGGATCGAGAGGTCGCTGGGCGGCTCCTCGCCCCAGAGCACGCCGGTGCGCTGCTCCAGGCCCTCGAGACGCCGGACGGGCACGTCGCTGCGCTCGTAGATCCCCTTGGGCTTCACCAGCTCGGCCAGGAGCTCGACGATCTCGGCAAGCCGGACCTCGATGCCGTGCGAGAGCACCTGGATCGAGAGGTAGTCGCCGTACTTGTCCACGATGAGGGCCGGCAGGCCGTCCGCCTCGCCGTTGACCAGGCGGCAGGCGTCGGTGCCCGAGACGTACTCGGCGCGCAGGGCGATCGCCTCTTGCAGGCGCTTCTTCCACCATTCGCGGTCGATCACCTCGTCGAGCCGGCGGTTCAGGAGGCGCACCAGGATGTTGGAGTTGACGTTGCAGTACCCCTGGCCCATGAACTTGCCGCGCGAGTCGTAGACCTCCACGATCTGGCCGTGGGCCTCGGCGGGGGGCTTCTCGAGGACCTCGCCGGAGAAGACCCAGGGGTGGCCGGCGCGCACGCGCTCGTCGCGGTTGCGCTTGAACTGGACGCGGTAGCGGGTGGTCGTGCGTTCGGAAGTGGCGGTCATGGCGTGCTAGATGGTCCCTTCGAGGTGATGAAAGACGAGCCCGGTGGGCGCCTTGGGAAGGATCTCCGCGGTGCGGGCGGGGGCGGTGGCCCGGGGGGCGGCTTCGAGCCGGGGGGGGGGCAGCAGGAAGGCCAGGTCGAACTCGCCCGAGCCCATCCCCACCAGCACCTCGCGCACCTCCCGGGCGTACGAGACGGCGCCGTCCGCCGGACTCAGGCCCAGGACCCCCGAGAGCACCCGGTCGTGAAGCTGCTCGGCCTCGAGGCCGTCCTCCTTGGGGGAGAGGGCGTAGTACGTCCGCTCGCTGGTGCGCAGCATGCCGAGCCTCGAGGCGCCGTCGTGGAGCGCGCTGAGCTGCTCGGGGTCGGGGCGATCGTCCGAGAGGGCGTGCGGCTGGATGTCGTAGTGGGGCGAAAGCCGCTCCAGGAAGTCGGCCGGCACCTGTGGCGCCTTGACCAGGCGGTGGACGGCAGAGAGGCGCAGCCCGGGATCCTCGGTGTCCACCAGGAGCATCATGGCGTAGTTGTGGAGGCCGTTCGCGGCGTCCGCGCCGTTGGCGTTGAGGTGGTCGCGGTAGGCGAGGGCCGCCTCGTAGCGGTAGAGGTCGTCGGCGAGGTAGAGGGGGCTGGTCGCAAGCGCCTCCTGCACCCGCTCGATGAGGCCGGGGTCGATCAGGCGCCAGAGGCGGTGCTGCTCGCCCTCCTCGTCGGTGAGCGAGAGGAAGGGGGGCATGGCCTTCTCCTCGAGCAGGATCTCGGCGGCGAGCTGATCGGGATCCTCGTAGAGGGCCACGATGGGGGCCATCTCCACGTGGGTGGCCTTGAGCAGCGCGAGCCGATCCAGCGTGAGGTCGGGCCGGGGAGCATCCATCACGCGGACGTTGCCGGTCTCGATGTCCTCGAGCCTCACCAGGGCCAAGAGGCCGAGGCGGTTCTCGGTGTCGTCGCCGTCCGGCGCGATGAACTCCTGCTCGTAGATGTAGAAGCCCGGGATCTCGTCCCGGCGCAGGATGCCCTCCGAAAGCCACCGGGTCATGGTCTCGGCGGCACGGCTGTGGCGGTTGATCACCGCGTCGTCGTCCGGGTCGTCCTGGCCGTAGTCCAGGCGCACCGCGTTGTGCGGATGGCGCAGGTAGTAGCGGAAACGCTCCTGCTCGCTCAGCGCGTGGCGCGGCGGGCAGAGCACGCCTGACAGGTTCGGCACGTTGCCCATGTGGTAGCGGATGCCGCGGAAGGGGTGCAGTTCAGCCATCGTCGCCTCTTCAAGCAAAAGAGCATCTAACAAAACCAGGCATGTTACGACCGTGGCCGCCGTGGGCGGCTAGGCGGAACAGTTTTGTTAGACGCTCTAAAGACCATCCATGTTACACGGCGCCGGATACGCTCGCAAGCACGGGCGATCCCGCGTAGAATGGGAAGGTCCCCCGAGCGCCGAGCTCAAGTAGAGGCCGTGATGACCGTCGAAACCACCTTTGAATCCTTCAAGCTGCGCGAGGAATTGCTCGCCGGTCTGCGTCGCCGGGGCTTCAAGCACCCGACCCCGATCCAGGCGCTCGTGATCCCCGAGGTCGGCAAGGGGCGCGACCTCATCGTCCAGGCCCAGACCGGCTCGGGCAAGACCCTGGCCTTCGGCTTGCCGCTCCTGGACCGCGAGCCGGTGGACGAGAAGGCGCCGAGCGTGCTCGTCATGGCGCCGACCCGCGAGCTCGCCAAGCAGATCCGCACCGAGCTGATGAGCATCCTCGGCGGCCTCGAGCGCCGGGTCGTGGCCCTCTCGGGCGGCGAGAGCCTCGACAAGCAGGTGGACCAGCTCAAGCGCGGCGCCCACGTGGTCGTCGGCACCCCCGGGCGCATGGTGGACCTCCTGAAGCGCGGCGCCCTCAACCTCAAGCACGTCCGGACCGTCGTGCTCGACGAGGCCGACGAGATCCTCGCCAAGGGCTTCGAGCAGGAGCTGCTGGCCCTGGTCGAGCGGATGCCCCAGGCGCGGCACACCATGCTCTTCTCGGCGACCATGCCCTCGGCGGTCCAGCGCCTGGCGGACGCGGCCCTCAACAACCCGCACCGGATCAAGGTGGCGCATGCCCCCGAGACCCCGCCCGAGATCGACCACTTCATGCTGGAGACCAAGGACGAGTTCCGCCTGGCGGCCCTGGTCTCGTGGCTCAAGGCCGAGCGTCCCTTCATGACGATGGTCTTCTGCCGCACCCGCATCGAGACCGAGTGGCTCTCCGCGCAGCTCTCGCTTCTGGGTCTCGACAACGAGTACTTGAGCGGTGAGCTCTCGCAGGCCAAGCGCAGCCGCATCCTCGACGCCTTCCGCAGCGGCGATCTGCCCCTGCTCATCGCCACCGACCTCGCGGCGCGCGGCATCGACGTGGAGGGCGTGACCCACGTGGTCAACTACACGGTGCCCACCCACACCGAGACCTACGTCCACCGCACGGGCCGCACGGGCCGCGCGGGGCGGCGCGGCGTCGCCCTGACGCTGGTCGGCACCCAGGAGCGCAACGCCCTCCAGGCGATCCAGAAGCTGGTGCCCATCGAGGCCTGGCGCGGGCTGAAGGTGGATCCCCTGCCGCGCAACCGCGCCCTGACGACCGAGGCGCCCAGCCGCCCGTCGCGCGCGGCGCACGGCACCAAGCCCGCCCCCGGCAGGCCCGTGGCGAAGGCCGCTCCGGGCAAGGCCGCCGTCACCAAGGCCGCCCCGGCGAAGGGCCCCAAGAAGCCCGCAGGCCCCGCCAAGCCGGGCAAGCCCGCCAAGGCCGGCTCCCCCAAGCAGGGGCAGACCCGGGGCCGCCGCTAGCAAAAAAAACTTCCCCGCCCCACCAGGGGGCGGGGTTAGGGGTGGGGGGATCCAACCGTTCCGAGTCCCGGTCCCGGCTAGAGGATCACCGAGGCGATCGCCGCGAAGTGCGCGATGCTCGCGGCGATGACCAGCGCGTGGAAGATCTCGTGGTAGCCGAAGACCGCAGGCCACGGGTCGGGCCGCTTCAGCGCGTAGACCACGGCCCCCAGGGCGTAGAGGATCCC